>JAEURX010000053.1 GCA_016788885.1 Nitrospira sp.
CCGTTCGCTTCGATTGCCGGTCGAGCGAGGCCAGAAGGATCGCAAGAGCCTGTTCATAGTCACCCGGCAAGTACCGTCGTAACGCATGTGCGATCTTCCAGGCGCGCGGCATCAATGCTAGATCGTCATACCCCTCCAGCACCGACTGCACGAACGCCTTCTCATTGAATCGAGGAGATACGGCGGCAATCGTTCGCGCAATGGTGCGCGGCACATCCGCGCCGAAACTATTCTTGAGCGGTTCAGCCATCGCCGTCACCCACCGGCAAACACCGGCCGGAATCCGGCTTTGCTCAAGATACGGGCGACGTCATCACGCCGGTCTCCTTGAATCTCAATGCGCCCTTCCTTTACCGTCCCGCCGACGCCGCAAGCCTTCTGCATTTCCTTGGCCAGTTGTTCTTTTTCGGCTTGGCTGACACCGACGAATCCCGTGATCAGTGTGACCGTCTTGCCACCCCGATGCGCCGTCTGCCGGATGATATCCACCCGGCCGCGATGTGTGACCTGCTCACGCGCGGCCTCTTTGGGACGATCTATCGTGTCTCCCTGCGCAGCCTGCGGCAGGTCCATCTGTTTCAACACCGCAAACGGACTCTTCCACACGACCGGCTCACCATCGATAGGAATACGCGTCTTCTGTTTCATCCCGTCACATCCTCGCCTCGGACCTGGCCCGAATCCGGATCACCCTGCCTCATTCACCGCGCCGTAATCGCCGCTTTCCAGGTCGCCAATTCGATCTGGGCCGCTTGTATCCCATCGCCGATCAACACCTGCCCGTCTTGGATCGTGCAGTGCAACTCCATCTGACGCTGTGAGAGGCCGGCCAAAGCCCGGCTCCCTTCCGGCGAAAGGTTCATCACCGTGAGGTTGTTCAATCGCTCGAGGGCCGCCACATTCTCTTTCCACCACTGGCCCGCGGGGCGGCCGCCATAGGTATAGACGCACACCTGTTTGGCTCGACCACAGGCCTGGCGCAGCACCCGTTCATCCGGCAGCCCCACCTCGATCCACCATTCAATCAGCCCGGTCAAATCTTTCTGCCACAGGGCCGGTTCGTCTTCTGTGCCGATCCCGCGGCCGAACGACAAGGCTTCATGCGCGTGCAACGCAAACGCCAACACGCGCGTCATCATCCGCTCGTCGGTTTCGGACGGATGACGGGCGAGCGTGAGCGTATGGTCTTCGTAATAATTGCGGTCGACGTCCGCAATATGGAGGACGGCTTTGAAAATCGTCGCGTTCGGGGCCATGTCGGTGTGATGTCCTCGTATGAAGCGATCGGATTGAAGATGCACGTAAGCGGTCGAAGCCGACGGCTCAGAATCAGGGCAACTCCGCGATATACATGCCCTCCACCCGCTCCCGCGCCCAGGGCGTCTTGCGAAGAAACGTGAGGCTGGATTTGACGCTGGGATTATGCAGAAAGCACCGCACCGGCAAACGACGGCCGAGTTCAGCCCAGCCGTGGCGTTCGACCAGAGTGGTCACGATAGTCTCCAGCGTGATGCCATGCAAGGGATCGCGGGGATGGGCGATGGGAGGAACGTGGACCATGCGGGAGCATACCCCGCCGCCACCCCGAAAGTCATTTCAGCGAAGCGTGAGACTCAGTGCCCCCTCGAATCGGACCCGACTCAAGGCCTGTCTGCGTGTGGGCACACCACATATGCGGGAGCCGATAGGGAGAAACACCGAAGGAGGGCTGCAACCACCGCCCATACGCATCCCTTCCCGTCAAGACTGTTAGTCCATCGAGATCCGAAGCCACGCCCGCCCATGCGACCAACCGCCGGTCACGCTGTGATGCTAAACGGTGGCCACCAGGCTAGTTCCCCACCTAATTTTTGCTCCATCGCATTGTGACGGGCCGACGTCACGGGGATCACCGCTAGCCCACAAACCATGACGCAACAAAACCCTAGGGCTGCTATAGTACAGCTGCAGTTTCATCGCAAGGGTGGCGCAGTGAGGGCTTCCCTACTTAACCCAAGGAGGGCTGACATGAAGACGTCGTTGCTTATTGCAGTTGCGGTCATCGTCGGACTGGGCACAAGCACGGTCCCCACGTTTGCGCCAGTAGTCTATGCCGACGGCCTCGTAGCCGAAGGCAAAGAGGCGATGAAGGGCACGGGCAAGTCGCTGACGGAAGCCACAGGCAAACTCAAAACCGATGCGACCCAAACGAAAGAAGACGCCAAGAAGCTGGACCTCGACAAGACCAAGCAGGGCGTCGGTCAGGTCAAGGGAGACGTCAAAGAGATCAAGGAGGGCGCCAAGGGAGCGTTGGCCAATCCGCTGGGCAAATAACGGTCTGCTCTCTACGCCCCAAGCATTCCTTTCGATCTCCGCGCTCCCATCTACCCACCCAGGCTGCGCCCTGGGTGGGCCCCAAATTGCACGCACCTAACAAAGACTTTCCTACGCCGCGAGGTACGCGATGCAAGGAATCACGAGCATCACGATTGCGTGCGCCGGCAGTGTCTTCCGGGAACACCAGGCTGCCCGTCCCCCCTCCCCCTCCTTGCCGACACCCCGCTCCGACTGATACAAGGAAGAGTTGCCATTAGGCCACGTCAGAAGGCCAGACCGCCCCTGCCCCGTTGGCCGCTCTCATTCACCAAGAGACCATCTATGTCCCTGCCGGTTGAAAAGTCCGCATCCGACGAACTGCGACGAGAAATCTCGCGGCGGCGCACGTTTGCCATCATTTCCCACCCCGACGCCGGAAAGACGACGTTGACCGAGAAATTGCTCCTCTACGCCGGAGCCGTACACCTGGCCGGAGCCGTGCAAGCCCGCTCCACCCAACGCCAGGCCAAATCAGACTGGATGGAACTGGAGCAGGCGCGCGGTATCTCGATTACGTCCACGATGTTGCAGTTCGACTATCAGGGCGCGAGGATCAATTTGCTCGATACGCCGGGGCACCAGGACTTCAGCGAAGACACCTATCGGACCCTCATGGCGGTAGATAGCGCCGTCATGGTGCTGGACGGCGCCAAGGGTATCGAACCTCAAACGAAGAAGTTGTTTGCCGTGTGTCGCAAACGCGGGATTCCGATCCTGACCTTCATCAACAAAATGGACCAACCCGGACGCCACCCCTTCGATCTGCTCGATGAGATCGAGCGCACGTTGGGCATGACGGCAGTTCCGTTTAATTGGCCGATCGGGGAAGGGGCCGGCTTTCAGGGCGTCTACGATTTTCAACAACGTCAGGTGCTCTTCTTCCAGCGCACCACCCACAACCAGCGACGCGCCCCCATGACCGTGGAGGCCTTCCCCAATCCGAAACTGGCGGAAACTCTCGGCGACGCCTACGAGCCGTTGCAGGAAGAAATCGGCTTACTGACAGGCGCAGGCACCTCGTTTGATCGAGACCGGTTTCTCGCCGGGGAGCTGACTCCGGTATTTTTCGGCAGCGCGTTGACGAACTTCGGCGTCGGGCCATTTCTGGATGCCTTTACCACGCTGGCGCCGCCCCCCGGGCCGCGCCACACGGCCCAGGGACAGATTCAACCGACCGACGATGCGTTCTCCGGCTTCGTGTTCAAGATCCAGGCAAACATGGACCCGCAACATCGTGACCGTATGGCGTTCCTCCGCATCTGTTCCGGCCGATTTGAAAAAGACATGATGGTGCACCACGCCCGACTGGGCCGCAAGATCCGGATGACGCGTCCCCACCGGCTCTTCGGCCGTGACCGTGAAACGATCGATGAAGCGTACCCCGGCGACGTGGTGGGTTTGGTTAATCCCGGCCTGTTCACCATCGGCGATACACTGACCTCCGATCCAACGGTGACCTTCGATCCCATTCCGCACTTTCCGCCGGAATGTTTCGGCCTCCTGCGAACACAGGACATTTCCAAGCACAAACAGTTCCAAAAGGGACTCAAGCAGCTGGAAGAAGAAGGGGTCATGCAGATTTTCTACTCGCCGGACCATGTACGTCGCGAACCGGTGCTGGCCGCGGTGGGTGAACTGCAGTTCGACGTCGTCATGTCCCGCCTGGAGCACGAATACGGCGTCAAAACCACCGTCGAGCGCATGCCCCATACCATGGCCCGCTGGATCGTCGGTGATCCTGGGGCGATCTCCGCGGTCTATTGGCCCTCCGACACCGTTCGGCTGGTCGATCAACAAGGCCGCGGCGTCATGTTATTTACCACCGAACATCTGCTGGCCTATTGCATCAAATCGAACCCCTCCATCAAGTTTCTGCTTCGTGAAGAGGTCACCGGCCTGGACAGCTGACAATCACACCCCATCGGCACTCCCACTTCGCCCAAGACAGCAGCACCACCGCACCCACAGATCAATGGCCGGTCGCCCACCACACGTCGAGGCGCCCCCGGTCAGACCACGACCAATCCTAGAACTGCTGCTCACGTATCCGGTGTCTCGTGCGTGAGACGTGACACCCGCGCATCGATGAGCCTCACTTCATCAAGATGGCCGACAAGGCCATTCGTCTCGGCTCCCACCGCAGGGCCGTCGGCAATCCGGGCCGATCTCTTATTGACAACAGCGTGAGTGTCCAGTATCACTGGACACTCACACTGAATTGCTTGACAGACAGCTAGCCGGCCCATTCACGAATCCGGACATCACCAGGCGCACACCTCATCAGGTGACACCATGAAACGCCGTGTAATCATCAGACCTGCCGATCGCAAGGGAGCCATCGTCTCCTCGACACGTATCGTGTTTCTTGCGGGATTTGGACTGCTGTTCCTCACGGGAGTCACCAGCGTCCGGCACCTCCTCGACAACGCGCTCTCGGCCTATCTGCTGGGTTGGGCATTGTATGGGATGTTCGCGCGGGGGCCGCTTCAGGAAACAGGTCTCCGCTTCCTCCTCACAACAGGCACGCTCATCTTTTGCTGGATACTCGCGGAAGGCGCCACCCTCTTCCGCCTCATTGATTATCGAGCCCTGTTCGGATCATACGAATCCGGCACGGCCCTGAGCCTGACGGGACGACGCTTTGACAGTGAACTGTTGTGGCGGCACGATCCCCATTACCAATTCGAAGCGCCATACCAGGGGAACATCGGACGAGCACTCTGCATGCCTCCCGATCCGTCCCGAACGGTAGTCATCCGCTATGATCGCAATGGATTCCGCAATGCCCAAGACCTTGAAACGGCTGAGGTCGTGGTCATCGGAGACTCGTACGTTGAGGGTTACTTGATGTCCGACGAGCATTTGCTCACGACTCACCTGAGCAAGTTGCAAGGCATGTCCGTGGCCAACCTGGGACATTCAGGATATGGGCCTCAACAGGAACTGGCCGTCCTGCGGCGATTCGGCCTCCCACTCAAACCCAAAACCGTCGTCTGGGCATTCTTCGAGGGTAATGATTTTTCGGATGCGGAGAAATACTGGACACCCGGCAGCACGACGCCGAGGCTCGGCATCGCCCCGTGGCAGGACTTCTGGCAGGATTTCTGGTTCCGCTCATTGACCAGAAACGTCTCGGCCCTCCTCCTCCGCTCGAAACAACCCTGCACACCGGATCAGTCCTTGACGGAGTTCAGGGCCGAATTCCTCGACGCTGCGCGCAGAACCACCACGGTATTTTTCGCGTCCACCGAAGTCGGTCCGATCTCGCCCCGCGCGCTCCATAAGGCCGTCGCGCCGATGATCCAAGCCGCGCAACTGTGCCATGAGCAGGGCATCCGCTTCCTTGTGGCATTTGTGCCGGAAAAATTCCGCGTCTACCATGATCTCCACAACGTCTCTTTGGCGGCAACCGCAGTTCGCCAATGGCACGTCAGCGATCTTCCCACTCACTTGCAACGGCTGTTGGAGGAAGCGGATCCGCACATTGAGTATGTCGACCTGACGCCCGCGTTGAAAGCCGCATCACGCGCCGGCATTCCAACCTACCTTGCAGACGACACCCATTGGACAGCTGAGGGGAACCGTGTGGCGGCTGACACCATCCACCGCGCCTTGCAGAAGGCCTCTCAAACAAGAATTTCACCGGACACCTGAACACCTGGAGAGGTCACTCACCGCACGGCACCACGACCACCCACAAATGTGGTATAACGAGTCAACGGACCAGAGGCGCCACGAGCCGCTTCTGGGGAAATGACCGCGAGCACGATCACACCTCTTGCTGCCCTTAGCGCCTCAGGCTAACTCGGCCTGGGTGCCTTGCCCGCTCACAGAGTGAACAGAGAGTCGTTCCCTCGCCCGCCGTCCAGATGAACGGCGCGGATCGGACGGCAGCGCACCGACGCCATCGGCGAGCGGTTCGTCAGACAGACACGATACCCAATGAGGCCGCTACAGGTTTCGAGGAGAAGGACCATGCCCAAGGCACGAACTGCAAAAAATTGTTACTGTTGCGAAGCAGACGATCGAATCAAGATGACCTATATGGTCTGCGCCTTGTGCCATCGACCATTCTGCAGCGCCCATGGCGTGCCTGATCTGGAGCAATGCACGAAATGCCTGGAGGCCAGCGAAGAGACGGAGTAGATCGAGGCTGACCCGCTGCTCAACGCGTCGTCTTGGGCCGCCTCGGCTTGCGGGCCTTAATGCCAACCATCACCGACACCCGTGCCTGCTTCGACAAGGCTTGATCAATGCGGCTCTTTCCATTGGTCGTCAGAATAACGAGCCCCTGATGGTCCTCGATGCGCTGGAGCAGGTGGGCTGCTCCGGCATCCGCATACTGACTCGCACTTCCTCGGCGCGTACCAAATAAGGCATCCGCCCCGTCGAAAAACAGGATCGAGCCGCTGCGCTCTGCGTCGTCGAAGACCCGATTGATATTCTTCTCCGATTCCCCTTCCCGCCGACTCACCACGGACGAGAGATCTACCTTTGACAGATCCAGCTTCAGCTCTTCCGCCACCAATTCCGCCGCTTTGTTCCGACGGAGCGGCGTCGATCCTGACAGAACCACGACGGCCACTCCCGGCCGTTTCGAGCGGGTAGACCGGCTGCGCCGCGCAGGAGCGGCTTTCTTCCTCGCCGACGAATTCGCGGTCTGCGTGGGGCCCTTTTTCGAAGACTTTCGCACCGTTGGCTTCACTCTGGTATCCACCATGGTTTCCTTTCTGTTCCATTCTTCAGCGAGAACATCGCCCACCCGCGAGGGGGCCGCTTCGCATCCATACCTCAACCGGACTTACCGCTTTTTGTCGAACCCGGAATCGCGCCATTTTTCGAGCAGGGCAATGCGCCGCTCCAACTGTGGAATCGTGGCCTGATCGACTCGTCCCCCGGTCCGTTTGATGAGCTCCGCATTGAGCTGTCGGTGATCCACCCCGCACTTTCGAGCCACGGCACCGACGAGCAGCCGATGTTTATCCCGCAAGCTGTTCTTCTGGTCGTGTAGCGCCACCGCCGGTTCCGATTGCGCCTTGCCCTCACCGGGCGGCTCTCCCTCCTCAGCCCCGATCAAGGCATCGAGCCGGGCCACGCCGTTGAGCGGAATATATTCTTTCAATGAGGTCGCGGCAGTCCCGAAGAGCGTCCGCTGCACGGACGGCATGATGTCTTCGAGCACATGATCGCGCTCAACCTTGATGCGCTTCGCATAGTGGACCAGCGTGGCATCTTTGGGCAGATAGAGCCAGGCCCGCTGAGGTTTCGGGACCTTCTCCTGCATCCGCACAAAACGCCCGACGACCTGGCGAAAGTACATCTCGGTCAAGACATTGGTGGCGTAGACGCCGACGCGCAAACGCGGAATATCGACCCCTTCACTCACCATGTTCACGGCCACCAGCCATTGCTGCGTTTTGTGATGGGCAAACGTTTCGATCGTTTTCGAGGCAGAGGGATCGTCGGAGACGGCGACCAGCGCGCGCTGGCCCGTGAGCCGATACACCAGCTCGGCCACCTGCCGCGCATGGTCCTGATTCATGGTCACGATCAGGCCGCCCGCATCCGCCTGCTCCTGCTTCCGCAGACGCTGCAATTCGGCATGGGCATCGCTCAACACCGGCCCCAGCCAGGTCTCCTGGAGCAAGGCGGTCTTGAGGCGCTCCCGCTGGCGCTCGAACGTCAACCCGTCCTCGAATGTGGCCCGATGTTCCCGTCCGTCGGACAACCAGGTCAATTCCCCTTCGTAACTCGGGAAAAGAATCGGCCGACATACCCCGTCACGGATGGAGTGGGAATAGCCATAGGTGAAGTCGGCCTGACTCTCACCCTGTTCGTAGCGCACATACGGAATGGGATTGTTATCGGACCGAAAGGGCGTGCCGGACAAGGCGAGGCGAAAGACGGCCTCCGCGAATGATTCCCGCAGGGCCTTGCCCCAATCCTTCCCGTCTCCGGCATGGTGTAACTCGTCCAGGATGACCAGAGTCTTGCGACTGCGGCAGGCGCGGCGAAAGACCTCCGGCGCCAAACAGACCTGTTGATAGGTCACCACTGCGCCGTGATAGTCCCGTGCTTCGAACGCCTGGTCGTTCGACAAGGCCGGATCGAGTTGAATGCCGACCTGTCCGGCGGCTGAGGCCCACTGCGTCCGCAGGTGGTTCGTCGGGCACACCACCACGACACGACCGGCGGCACGGGCGGCCAGATAATGATGGGCAATCCGAAGCGCAAAGCGGGTTTTCCCCGCCGCCGGTGTGGCGGTCACGAGATAGTCTTCGCGCGGGTTCGCCAACACATCGGCCACGGCCCGAGTCTGCCAATCACGAAGTACTGCGTTCCAGGGGGCGAGGGTCACCGCCATCTCAATACCGGGCTCGTCCGTCTCCTTGCGTGACGCAAGTCGTTGCGTCGTTCCAGTTCCGTCCCGCCTCCCATTCCAACCCCTGCGCACGTCGTTGAGTTCTCATCAACAGCGGTCCGCAACCGGGGGGTTCCACGGGGACGATCAACCTATCATGACGATGAAGATGAGGTGTGGCGCACACGCTACCGACAGAGCCTCACGGTGAGGAGGCAGCCGGCACCGGCATGGGAGAGACACATCATATCTGTGCGGAATGGTAGCGCAAAACCTGCCGGGCAACAAGGGCCAAGACCGATCTGACCGAGGGGAGACTACCATCTCCACCCAGCCGGCAGAGAGCATGAGCCTCGGCGGATTCGAAGAGCTGAACCCCGACTCGCGGCACGCGAGCCTTCGTGCGCAACTCTTGCCGAAGGGTACGCCAACGGATTCAGTGCCTTCGTCACACGCCGACGCCGAACCCTCTTGCTGCAACCCGTCGATGCCTCTGCCCGTCTCAGTCCCTGAAGACTCTGACCGGCACTTTCTGTCCCTTGATCCGCGCCCGCCCCAAGGCCTCGATGATTTGGCGGGCGGCTTCCTCCGGCACATCGACCAGGGAGAATCGCTCCTCCACTTCGATAGCCCCGATTAGGCGCGACGGCACCCCGGCTTCATTCGCGATCGCCCCGACAAGATCACCGGGTCGGATTCCTGCCGCCCGCCCGGCCCCGACGTAGACCCGCACGGTGCCGGCAGCTCGTCCGCCTCGTCCTGGCCCGCCTCGCGGCGCGCGCCCGCGGTCTCCCGACTGGGGAGCCGATGATCCGTAGGAAGGGCGTGAGGCCCGGTACGGCTCGGGCGCTCTGACCGGCACTGCCGGAATTTCCTCGTCGGCTTGATCACCACCATGCGAACCGTACACCAGCTTGATCGCCGCTGCGGCAACATCCGCAGGATCAGCCGAGGCAGCCAGGGCATCGACGACGCGACGAAAATCTTCGAGTCCGCCCGCCTCCAATGTTGCCTCAATCGACGCCTTGGTTCGTTCCAACCGTTTCGCCAGCAAATCCCCTAGCGACGGGACCGGCGCAAGCGTGATTCTCGCCTTGGTATGTTGCTCAACCGCACGCAACAACCGCTGCTCGCGCGGCTCGATGATCGTGATTGCCGTCCCTTCGCGACCGGCGCGGCCGGTCCGGCCGATCCGATGCACGTACACTTCCAGCGACGAAGGCAGATCGTAATTGATCACATGAGACACCGACGGAATATCCAATCCCCGCGCGGCCACATCGGTGGCAACGAGGAGTTCGGTTTGTCCGGAGCGAAATGCCTGCATGACGCGATCGCGCTGTACCTGGCTCATCCCGCCGTGAATCGCCTCAGCCCGATACCCGCGACCGTTCAACGCCGCCGTCACCTCATCGACCTCCAAACGGGTCCGGCAAAACACGAGGGTCGACTTGGGGGTGCCGATATCCAGCACGCGGGCCAGCGCCGCAACCTTATACGGGCGGGTCACCACATAGGCGGTCTGCTGTACACGCGGCGCGGCACCGGCTTTCACCGGCTCGCGGGCAATCGTGACGTCGATGGGATTCTTCAAGTGCCGGCGCGCGATAGACGCAATGCGCGGCGGCATCGTCGCCGAGAATAATGCGGTTTGCTTGGTCGCCGGGGTTTCCTCAAGAATGGCGTCGAGGTCGTCGGCGAAGCCCATGTCGAGCATTTCGTCGGCCTCATCCAACACCACCACCTGCAAGTCGGCCAACTTTAAGGTCTTGCGGCGAAGATGATCCAACGCCCGACCCGGCGTCGCCACGATCACTTCCACCCCTCGCCTGAGCGCCTGGAGCTGGGGGCCCATCGCCTGACCGCCGTAGATCGCCAGGACACCGATGCGCAACTCCTTGCCGTATCGCTGTACTGCCTCGCTGACCTGTACGGCCAGCTCCCGCGTAGGCACCAACACCAACGCCGTAGGACGTTGCCGCGGCCCATGGGCAATGCGCTGCAGGAGCGGCAAGGCAAACGCCGCCGTTTTGCCAGTACCGGTGGCGGCTTGCCCCAACAGATCTCGCCCCTCCAGCAACGGAGGAATGGCTTCACGTTGAATCGGGGTCGGCTCTTCGTAGCCCAGCGCCTCAAGGGTGGTTAACAGCGAGGCTTCTAATCCAAGCGCGGCAAAACCGGGTGAGAATCCCTTGGCGGCCGGTTCCGTCGGCGATGGCGTCGTGGTGGTGTGTTTCATGAGGAGGGGCTAAACCTTTCTTGGTCGTCCTAGCTATTCATGCTGGGGGGCCACATAAATTCCAACTCGGGGAACTTCTCTTTGTAGTCGTCGTGGCTGGCGTGGATGACGTTGATGGCTTCGTCGCGGCCATACATGCTCGTAATCTCCACCTTGTTATGCTGAGTGGAGCCCGGCGCCTGCTTGTAGGTCAGGAAATAGTGCTGCAACCGGTCGAGCAGCGTCATGGGGCATTCTTTGAGATCAGTCAACGTACCATAGACGGCATCATCCCGCATCACCGCGATGATCTTGTCGTCCGCTTCCCCGCCGTCCGCCATGCTGAACCCCCCGATCGGCCGGGCCGTGAGCAGAATATCGCTGTGCGGGATCGCCTTCTCAGTGAGCACACAGATATCGAGAGGATCGCCGTCGCCGATCATGTCCGGCCGACCGGCGCGCGCACCGAACAACTTCGCCACCCGCTCACCGCAATAGGTCTGAGGGATGAGCCCGTAATACACGGGGCAAAAATTCGAGAACCGCTGAGGACGGTCGACCTTGAGGAAGCCGGTGGCCTTATCCACCTCATACTTCACCGTATCACTGGGCACGATCTCGATATAGGCCGTCACCAAATCCGGGGACTGGTCCCCCATCGACACCCCGTGCCAGGGATGCGCTTTGAACATCAGGCTCATCAGTCGCCGTGCCGCATCGATTTCCTTCTTGCTCATCCTGCTTCAGTCCCTCCTGTGCATGCCTTCGGAATTGACGGTCTGACGATCGTACGATCCGGCAAGGTCTGGATTAATTCGATGACACACCCGCAATTGGGCAGGGGTATCCGGCTAGAGAAACAGACAGCTTATAACACATTGCAGCCGAATGAAACAGGAGGGCGGCAAAAGTCGGTTCAAGAAGCGAGAAGTCGAGGTGGGGCGCACCGCCCACTGGTCATTCATGATCGGCTATTTGATTCGACCGTCCAGCCCCTGCGCAGGCCGTTCCACTGTTCCTCAAGAATGGTTTCCCGGCCGCCGATAAGGGGACCAGAGCGAGAACGCAGAGCGCAACACGCGTTCCGCGACCGTCCACGAGGTCCGTCCATGTCCCCCCCAGACACCGACACATCCCCTCAAAGGCCTCTCCCGGCAATCCTCGCCGACATCGCCGAGGAACCGACGATTCGTGCCATCATGTCGACACGAGCCGTCACCGTCGCCCTGGACGACTCCCTCGATCGAGCCCGAGAGCTCTTCAATGAACATCATTTCCATCACCTGCTGGTCGTACAGGGTCGGGAATTGCTCGGCATTATTTCAGATCGGGACCTGCTCAAGGCCGTAAGCCCACACATCGGGACATTGTCCGAAACCGATCGTGACCGGGCGACGCTTAATAAACGCGTCCACCAAATCATGAGCCGAAAACTGATCACGGCCACAGCCGACACGACCGTGGAAGCCGCAGCCCGACTGCTGCTTGAGCATCGCGTGTCCTGCCTCCCCGTCATCACAACGACAGGGCTTCTCGAAGGGATCATCACCTGGCGGGATCTCCTTCGCGAATATCTTCGGCACAAGCCCGCCGGCGGCTGATCGCGAGAAGACTCCAGCCGTGGCTCACTACACTGCCCCCTACACGCCAAACAGGACATCCTCGTCCGGCGCCTTTCACGCACCCCTCACATGAGCGCAGTCGTGACGGCAGAACGTGTGCCGCAGCAGAATGGCAGACTCGGACAGATTCCTAGGCAGCCAGCAACGGCTGAGCCGTCGCTGACCGCCCGGGTATGGCGTTTGTCCGTTCGAGGACTTACTGAACCGTGCGAGGTCGGGGCTAGAAGGTGTGGCGCACCCCGAAGAGGAGGCCCATCGTGGAACCGTCACCGTCGGCGGAGTTGCGCTTCCAGGCGGCTTCCATGTTCAGCATGAGGCCTTTCGGCGCGCCCTGAAACAGATTGGTCATGGGATAGTCGAGACCGGCGCCGAACCGCCAGGCAAACGAATCCGCCTGATCTTTGGTGTTGATGTTCACGCCGATACCGCTGGTGACATACGGAATCAGCGAGCCGAAATGTCCCGGACGATATTCGAGATTCACCGGCAACAGGGTGATCGTATTGAGCGATCCGTTTCGGGGTGAATCAACGCTATGGTTTTCCCACTCGAGCATCATCCCGAAGCGGAACCATGTATTGATCCCGTACATGCCCTGAAAGTTGAGCGCCGGACCAGTCGTGGACAGCCCGGAACTCTGCGTCACAAAACTCGGGCCCACCCGGAACCCGAACGTCATCTTGCCTTCGTCAGCCATACCCTCATGCACCCAATCGGCGGCCTGAGATCCGATAGGGATCGCACTCAACACGATCGCCACTACCGATGCTCCTACCCACGTGCCCCATTCACGAAACCTGCGCATAACTCCTCCTCTGGTGATGTTCAACTTTCGGAGTGCGCACTGTAGTAAAGCGCCGATTCGCTTTTCAAGCACAAGTGCATGATCGGATCCCGGAAAAGCCACGGCCATGGCGCTGTCGCAGAATGAGCCACTGCGTGCCTTGCGCGTGCAGGGAGGAGGCGGCATGACGGCCGCCCCCTCCGGTATAGCTCAGAACTGAGCCGGGAACTGGGCTGCCAGCGCCTGCGTGAGGGCATCGGCCACCAGGTAGATGTGCTGCTTCATCCCCTTCCAGGTCTCTGCTTCCCGCGCATAGTCGGCCTCCTTCAATTGCTGAAACTGCGTGAGATGGTGGGCGGCATGAGCCATCAACAACCCCATCACCGTGTCCTTCGGCAGATTGGGATTGGCTCCGCTGAGGAATGACGAGATCTCAGCCGCGTTCGCAGTGAGCGCCTTGACCGCCGCGTCCTGCTGGCTCGTCGACCCTGCCACGGTCGCGTCCAGATGTTCCCGGATGCCTTCGTAGTGCCCGGCCAGCAGGCTGAAGAGTTTATCCGCAGCCGGCTTCCCGTAGAACGGCTCGATCGACCGGGCGATCTGCTCGGCGTTGGCCACCACTCCCGCTTCGGCTGCACTTCGCGCCGCGGCGTTCTGATCCATCGTCGCCACCGCCACGTTCCGAATCGACAGAATGTGGCCCAGCCAGAGATCGCGAAGCACGGCCTTCGTCTCCGCCACTTTGATGGGGTTGGCGGTCATCTTCTGTTCCCCGGTTGCTGCCGGTGAGTCGGCGCTATGCGCACAGGCCATCGGGGACAGCATCATCAGCACAACCACAGAGCAGGCACGAATCACGTGACGCATAAGACATCTCCTTTTGATTAGACAGACACGCCCTTCCGTTGAGCACACAGCCGGACTCCGGCGTTGCCTTCCTTCGGCAACCATGAAGGGAGCCGCCGGCTTCGGCCAAGGCCGGCAGGTGCAACGATGGGCAAAGATACGCAACGGGAGCGAAGCTGTAAGTTAGCGCGGTAACAGTGGGGGAGGAGAACCGTGGGAGGGCGTCGCCAGACCAGTCAGGGCATGCGGTGAGAAGAGCCCTGGTTGAGGCCCGTTGTACAAGTTTGTAACCTGAGGTTGGTGCGGTTCGCCGTCAGAGATTGGATCGATGGAGCGTGGCCGAGGACTTTTCGGCAGAGCCCAGAAACTGATCGAGGCCTGCGCGACGAAGCAATAGCCCGTCTTTCCGCGCATAGGTGATGAGCCCTTGCTCGCGCAACTGGTTCAGGAGGGTCGACACCACCTCGCGGCGGGCGCCGATCATCTGCGCCAGATCATCCTGGCGAAAATAATGGGTCAGACGAATCCATTCGCCGTCTGGTTCGCCGAATTCATCGGCCAGCCGACTCAACGTCCGCACCAGCCGTTCCATCGCGCTATTGAAGGAGAGGGTCTGGATCTGATCGTAGGCCGCGGACAACTGCTGCGCCACATTGGAGAGAAAGAGGAGAAATGCCGGACGATTGTTCTGCAAATGGGCGATAAACTCATCGAAACTCAGCTCCACGATCTCGCTCTCTTCCATCGCCACGGCCTGCTCCCGGCGTTCACCGGTGCAATGGCAGAGATCGCCGAACACCTCTCCGGCCTGGTGCAGACGCAAAATCAATTCACGCCCATCCTCGGTGAGGGATGTGAGTTTGACGAACCCCTGGCGGAGAAAGAAGACACTCTGCGCCGCATCGCCGAGGCCGTAGATCCGACTGCCCTTCGGCACCCGCTGGCCGGGCCGATTCATCAGTTGCTCGCAAAGTTTGCCGCGAAAACAACCGGAGAGCGCGAGGCAGTGGCTATGGTCGACCATGTTCATCGCCGTATGGATCATATACCCCTCTGTGAGCCGGTATTCTACCGGGCATACAGCCGGAAGTGCCAGCCCCCACGACCAATTGCGGCCCACCGCCCATCGTCTGACACGAGCATGGCATCGTGCCTTCCCAATCGTCTATGATGAAACATCTGATCGAAGAGGCCCAGACCGGAAGCACAACCATGCGGCCTTCCTCCCGCATATCCTCGCATCCCCTACAGACCCGTGGCGCGGCCGTTACCGCTGGTCTGTGGCTCGCGTCCGTCATTCTTGCCGGATCATGCCTCTGGGCAGGCGCTCCAGCCCAGCCTCAAACGGTCGACCGGCCGACAGCTGCGGAACAGGGCCGGATCATCTTTAACGGCACGGGCCTTTGTTCAACCTGTCATGGGATCGACGGCCGGAAACACCAGTTGCCCCCTCAGCTCAGCCCGCACACCCGGGAGAATATTGAGCGGCTCAGTCCGACCCCTCCGGACCTGAGACAGCCGAAGGCCCTGACATTAACCACCGACACACAACGATTCGAGATCATTCGACACGGGCATCTTCGCACAGCGATGTATCCACTCTCACCGGAGACCCTCTCGGATGAGGACATCCTGGCACTCCTTTCCTATCTCGCCTCGCTGCGCGGCACCGCGCCCCCATCGATCACACCACCTGAGACTGACGCCTCCCTGCGAGGTGATGCAAAACGAGGGCGGCAGCTGTACCATGAGCTCGGCGGATGCGCCATTTGCCACGGCATTGACGGGCAGCTCACTCGACGGCCACCGATCTCGAAGGATCTCGCCCATCGGCTGGATACGCTGCCTGCCCCGCCCGCCAATCTCCGGGATCCGGCCAGCCTCACATCACAGAACGATGAAGACCGGTTTCTCTCCATCAAGCGCGGGCACCCCGGGACAGCCATGTATCCCAAAGCGCTGCTGCGCGACGAGGACATTCGAGACCTTGTCGCCTACCTCGCCACGCTTCGAGCATCGAGCCGCTAGGTTCACGCACTCTCGGCAACGGTGATGCAATTGCGCGGCGCCCTGTCGAGTCGCCTATCGCAAGGTCTGCATTCCAAGCCGATACAGGAGATATCCCACGATCGCCACATTTGCCGCCACGATCACCAGTCCGGTCACAGACACCTCGTGAGCCACTGCGTGCAGTTCACTTGGCAGCAGGACACTCATGGAAAAGACGGTCAGGTAGGCAGCCCACGACGCCTCGATCCACAGGCCGAACCCTTCGACGAATAGTAAGGTCGCATAGGTCAGACTGATCAGTCCCATCATCAGAAGGCTGTGGGGTTGCAGCGCCTGCACGTGGAGCGTGGCCGCATGCAGCAGACGGGTGTGGAGACTCAAGTGCAGGGTGTCCAGCAACGGAGAGAGGGCCGTTTCGATCTCGGGATCCACCCATCGCAAAAACCCGGCTCCCGCGAGGAGGAGCAACACCCCCTTCAACAACTTGAAGGTCGCGATCGGCGTCAGGCTGCCCTGAGACGATGCCTGCATTAATGAGGGCATACGGTCGGGTCCTGGAGAAACGAGAATATTGGACCGAACGGAATCATGCAACGTTGTTGATGAGACAATCCTTGCTCAACGAGCCTCCCTTCCCCTAGGCTACCGTTGATGACGTGCCGATCGCCCATGAAAGGGTCGCCCTGATGAACGAACAACTCGCCCAACGTCTGGCTCACGACTGGATCACCGCCTGGAACCGACATGACGTGCATGCCATTCTCCGTCATTATGCCCAGGACGTCGAGTTTACCAGCCCATTTGTATCGACGCTATCCGCCGATGCGTCCGGAACCATCCGGGGGCACGAAGCCTTGCGAACCTATTTTCAAAAAGGGCTCAATGCCTACCCGGACCTACGCTTCGATCTCATCCGCGTCCTGACAGGAGTGGGTAGCCTGGTCCTCTTCTATCGCAGCGTACAGGGGCTGCTGGCCGCTGAAATGATGACGGTGAACGGCGAAGGACTGATCCACACCGTACGCGTGCACTATGTGAGGGAATAGACGACGCCCGTGGCCGGACTCAGGGAAGAAGCGCGCCCGGGAGGTCGACGGTCAGGTGCGCGATGATGAGAGCGGCATCGCTGACCGGATCGCTGGTAAACGGCGCGTCATGACGGCGGGTCACCGCCGTGGTCAATCGTTCAGCCGCCTGTCTGACTTGATTCGGAAACGCCTGCTGCTGCTGAATCCGGCGCAGATGCGCCAGCGCATCGCCATGCCACAACGGGTCACCGACTGCAGACAACCACGCTCGATCGGCCGCCGCCACCGCCCGCCTCGCACAGACCCGCGCCTTGCCATCCTGCCCTTGCTCCCAGGCGAGCCTGGCCGCAGAGAGCTCCCGATCAATGTGTACAGAATCGGACATACGCCCCACGCTACGGCTGTGAACGCAAGCCTGTCAACCAGGCGACCGGGTCCCATACCTCAAAACAGACGCGGAACAATTTCTCCCCTTTTCAGGGAAACCCCTATTCCGCGCAACCCGCCGATCAGTGCATAGTGACTGCGCTCGTTCGAGCCAACTCGAACCGGTCGTCCGCTGGGATACCGCCAACGATAGTTGAACCGATCATGACGACACACCGTATCCGCAAATCCAGCACCTATCGATTCCACGACTCGGTGCGTAATGACCGAAAGTTTATGCTCGCGGCTGTCGCTGCGGCGCTCGCCACCGCCCTCATTCTTCTAGCCCTGTTCTCCGGCCTGGGGCTGGATCTCTTCCACACCACCGTCAAGTAGTCGCGTCTCGTCGCCCATTCGGTTATCATCGCGTCAGCCTCGGGGCTCCCCGTGTCACCGAGCGCAACACACGAAACCTCTCGCCTTCACGACGCATGAACTGGATCGTGTATATCTTGGAGTGTGCCGACGGCAGTCTCTACACCGGCATCACGAACAATTTGGAGCGGCGCATGCGGACGCATGCAAGCGGGAAGGGGGCAAAATACACGAAACGCCGGGGGCCGTTTACGGTGCGGTATACCGAATCGCTGGACAGCAAGGGAGCGGCTTTACAGCGTGAGGCCGCGATCAAATCCCTGGATCGAACGGCAAAGATGGCGTTGCTGGCCGCTCGTCCCTAATCAGACGAGCTCCACGAGCTGCACACTCCCTATTTCTTGCGCACGCTGTTCTTCTTGGGTTTCGCCGCTGGTATGGCCTTCGCCTTCGACGGGTTTTTCTTCGCAGCTCCGCCCAGAACGATCACCGGTTTCTCTTCCGAGAACGCTTCCTCGATACGGCTCTTGCCGTTCGTTGCGAGGATGACGAGCCCTTGATGCCGTTCGATGCTCTGCAACAAATACGACACGTCACTATTGGCAAATCGATCCTGCGTACCCTGAACTCGACGACCGTTGCCGAACAAGGCGTCCGCCTCGTCGAAGAAGAGAATCGACCCGTGGCGGTTGGCCATATCAAACACGCGATTTACGTTCTTTTCCGTTTCACGAACATGCTGGCTGACGACCGCGGCAAGATCCACGCTGGCCAGATGGAGTTGCAGTTCTTCGGCCAAGACCTCCGCCGCTTTCTGTCGACGAAGCGGCGTGGCTCCCGACAGCACGATCACCGCGCCGGACGGCTCGAGAGCTTGCTCGGCCTTCGCCCGACGCACCGGCGTCTTCTTCTTCACTTGGGGAGTGCGCGTCTTTCGCCGAATCACTGGTGCTGTTGCCATATCTCAGATCCCCTTCCGGTTCATACGTGACTGTCCCTCCGGCACAACTACGGCCTGCCGGAGAGACGGCTGAGTATAACCGGTTCTTACTGAGAATGTCTTTGCGCGGTCAGGTTTCCATCATCTCCAGGCGCGCATCAAACTCATGCCCACAGGCGGCGCAACGGATACAATCGGACTCGACGGTGAGCTCCTTGGCCCTGACCCCCATACCGCCGCAATCCGGACAACGAGTCAGGTGCACCCGCCGATCGTCGACGGTCTCATATTGCACGCCGTGCAGACAATAGATCGGTTGGCCGTCGAGCTGCCAGGGCTTCCCGGCGTTGTCATGCACCGGCAGTACGATGTAGTGCTGCTTCACATAGTCTGCCAACGCTCGATAGCTCGGGAATCCGCTGTGGATCAGTTTGCCGCTCACGGCGTGATAGAGCGCCTGCTGTTTTACCACTGCCTTGGTTGGACCCATGTGCCACCTCCTCCGGCCTGGAAGACCCGCTGTTCGGACAAGACGAACCGGGCGCCCGGCGCCACAGGCAGCCTCGCCGGCGCACTCAGCTCATGCAGGACACCACGCCTTCCGCCGAGGCCGTGCGAGGACTCGTCAGCCGCCACTCAGCGAATGCGCGCCTCCCCGCTCGTCTGGAATGACCTCGCCTCAAGACCGCGCTGCGCTTCGAGCTCGGCAATGCAACTTTCCAAGACGCGACCCCGCTGCACAAGATGGTGATGGATGCTGTCGAAATCGGCATTTTCATGGGCTTCGTCGGTCATATTCACCAAGCCGCCGGCCTCCCCAAACTCGGCGTACGCATAGGCTTCGAGAAGCTCCGATCCGTCGCCGAGTTGCTCGGCAATCAGGGCCTCGGTTTCCTGATCGAACTCCTGCAGACTCCGCGTCGGACTCCCCTTGCCACGATAGGTGGCCAGTTCAGCCAACTGCGCCCGTACGCGCTCGATGCGATGATCCAGGGACAGGGGAACGGGGGTGAGAGTGGCTCGTGTCGTAGACATAACACCTCCTCTCGATATGGTGGGATCTACGATCTTACCCCTCCAGACCAGTCGAGGCAAGCCGCGCGGCCAGGACCGCCTCGACTCACTTGACGTTGACACAACGTGAGTGCGAGGTTAGCCCCGACAGTGTCCGCGTCATTCGCGGAACCTTTTCCTCGATACGGAACATCACAATGATCGGTTGCTGGTTGCTGCTCATCCTGCTTCTGCCATCCCTTCCCCCGGCATGGGCGTCACCCCCGACACAGGGCACGCCGACCGCCTCGCCCAACCAGCTTTCTGGCCATGAGTTGCTTCGCATCGGCGAGATTCACGACCAACAGGAACACTTTCCCGAGACCTTGACCTATTATCAGCTGGCGCTGGCGAAATTCCGGGAGAAAAAACAACCTCAGGGCATCGCCACGGCTTTGATGAAAATCGCACGGGTACTGGAGCGTCAGGGCAAACTCCAGGAGGCCTACGCTTCGTTGCAGGAGGCCGTGCCGTTGTTCACCCAAACCTCCGATCGATCGGCCCATGCCGAAGCGCTGCTGGCCACGGGACGTGTGGCGGCGCAACTGGGGCAACGCGACGCCTCGCGGGATGCCCTCACCCAGGCGGCGGCGCTGTTCACCCGCGTGAGAAACGCCCGGGGATGGAACGACACGATGGTGCAATTGGGATTGTTACAGGTCGTGGACGGCGAAACCACAGCTGGGCTCTCGGCACTGCAACAGGCAGCGGAGGAGGCCCGCAACCGGCGGCATGCCGAGCAGCAATTCACGGCCACAGTCGCCCTCGGCGATGCCCATTGGCTCCTGGGCCACATGAGCGACGCGCGGACGCATTACCTCGAGGCCCTGGCCTTGGCCGAGGCAGAACATCACCTGCCGTTCGAAGGCATGCTCAAACTCCGGCTGGCCAGGCTCGACGAAGGCACGGGCACCCTCAACGATCGCCTCGCGCTGGCGAAACGTGCCTTGGTGATTGCGCAATCCATCCACGATTCCGCCGGCGAAGCCGACGCCTGGTCGCTCCTTGCCGATCTGCACCGGCAGTTGGGGCAGCAGAACGAGGCGGAGCAAGCCGATGCGCATGCACTCGCCATCTATCGAAACCGGGAGCTGTTCGTCCACGGGGTGCGGTAGATCGGCCTTCCGCTCGGCTCAGGTGGGTCTGGTCGCACGCCACGCGGTGCCGGCCGCGACCACCAACAACAGCGTCGAAAGCAAATAGGGTGCACCAGGCAGATGCCAGTCGGCTTGCGGACCGATGAAGGCCGCAAACGTCTGCGTGAACAACGTCGGCCCGAGCAACCCGGCGATTCCGGTGAGGCTGGCGATGGCGCCCTGTAACTGCCCCTGCTCGGACGGTCCCACCCGGCGGGTCATAAACACTTGCGCCGAGGGAGCCGCGAGCCCCCAGAACGCCATCACGGGGATACCGAAGCAATAGAGGAGCGGCGTGGAGGCAAGCCCGTAAATCGAAAATCCGGTCGCTCCGGCCAACAGTCCCAAGAGCAACGTTCGGCGTTCTCCGAGACGCGCTGTGATGGGCCGCACCAACGTCCCCTGGACGATCATGGCGCAGACACCGACTCCGGCCAGCGTGAATCCGACTGCCGACGGCCCCCACCCATACCGGTAGCCCAGATACAGCACGGCCACGCTGGGCAGCACGGCATGCGCCAGATTCATCAGAAAATTCGCCGTGGCCAGCCCAAAGAGTTCATGGTGGGAACGCAGGAGGATCAAGGCACCGACCGGATTGGCCCGTCGCCACTGAAAGGGAGCCCGTTTCTCGACCGGCAGCGATTCCGGCAACACGAAAAACCCATAGCAAGCATTGAGCAGACTGGTCGCTGCCGCGCCCCAAAACGGCCAACGTGGATCGACAGCGCCCAAGATACCGCCTACGGCCGGTCCCAAGACAAAACCGAGTCCGAATGAGGCCCCCATCAAGCCGAACGCCGAAGCCCGTTTGTCCGGAGGCGTCACATCGGCGATGTACGCACCCGCTGTACTGAAACTCGACGACGCGATACCGGAGATCACCCGCCCGGCAAACAACCACGACACACTGGGCGCCAACGCCATAAGGATAAAATCGAGGCCCAATCCCACATTCGACAGCAGCACGACCGGGCGGCGACCAAATCGATCGGACAACGAACCTTGGATCGGCGAACAGACGAACTGCATCAGCGCCCACGCCGTTCCCATGAGGCCGTAAATTTCGGCCGCCATCGGCGTGTCGCCTCCTAAAAACTCCTCCACCAACTTCGGCAGGACGGGAATGATGATCCCGAACGACAACATGTCGAGGACGACCGTGACGAGAATGAAGGCAATCGCCGCCTGTCGCGGCTGAGGTGAGGGCTGAGCCTGGATCATGACGTGCGCCATCGTACCAGGCCGACCGCGCCGGCGCATACAGAAAGACGTGCGTTAACTTCGTCGGTTGCGCCTCCTCTTGCGACGGCTTTTCTGTTACCCTGCCGCCGATGCCCGCCACGCTCCAAGCCTTCATCGCCATCTTTGTGCTCGGTGCGGTCCTCCGTTCCTTCGGGCTGCTGGGCAAACCCCATGCGGAACGGCTCGCCTCCCTGGTCTTTTCGATCAGCCTTCCGGCAACCATCGTCGTGTCCCTCGACCATGTTGCCTTCACGCCAAGCGCATGGAAACTGCCGGTCTCCGCCTGCCTGATCACACTTGCCATGCTGCTGTGCACATGGCCGTTGGCCCGCCTGCTCCACCTGCCTCGCGCAGCGCAAGGCGGATTCCTCCTGGGTACCGGTTGCATTAATTCAGTGTACTTTGCCTATCCGGTCGTGCTCGCCACGTTCGGTGAGAGCGGACTGGCGCACGCGATCCTGTTCGACCTTGGTCAAACCACTCTGACACTCACCGTCCTCTATGCCATCGCCGTCTGGCACGGGGCCAAGAGCGGGACCGCTCGATCGGCGTTCATGCGATTTATTTCCTCGCCACCCCTGTGGGCACTGGGTGTCAGTCTCCTCTGTTCGCTGGCGGAGTGGCATCTTCCGTCTTGGCTGCGCGAGATTCTGACATCTGTGCACTTGACCACGACGCCACTGGCGAGCCTGGTCCTGGGCCTGTCGATCAGCTTGACCGCTCTCCGCCGCACCTGGCCCCTGGCGCTGCTCGGCGTGACGATGCGGATGCTTGGCGGCTCGCTCTTAGGAGTGGGCGCGACCACGGTGTTACACCTCACGGACACGGAACGGGCGATCGTCATTCTGATCGCGTCGATGCCGTCGGCCGTCACCGCGGTGATCTTCGCCGCAGACACGGGGCTGGACGAAAATCTGGTCACCTCGATCGTCGCACTCTCCATTTGTTGCGGCGTCGCGCTGCTGCCCTGGCTGCCGAAGCTGGTGAGCCTGCTGCTGACCTGACAGACCGGTGAATCCACTCTAGACGACCGCGCCACAACAGTGCCGATCACCTGCTCACACCTCAGCTGTGGGAACAGCGTCACGCTCTGTGAGTTTTTTGCGACGGCAAAAATTGCCGGGCGCGTGACGCTCAGCGGCCAAATTTCTCAAGAACAGGTAATCGTTGCGACTGGAGAGGCGTTTAGCAGGAAACCGTCCGTCGTAGCGGAACACTGAACGACGGTATGAGGCTTGCTACGTAGGGGAGGTATCACGCAGGAGAACTCATCATGCACGACCCCGCGCTCTGGGCAAGTTGGTATGTCTGGCTGCTGGCCGTTCCCGTTCTGGTAATCGGGACGCTCATTCGCGACTGGTTTCACCGGCGCCATCCGGTCCGATTGCGGAAGCGATCTTAAATCAGCGGTCGCGCTCAATCCGGTTTCACTTCATGCACCGGAGCCAGACGCTCCGCGCAACAGAGCACGTCTCTCCGCCACATCAGTCAGCCCCCATCCCGACAGAAAGCGACGTCCAACAAAGCCTGGTGGCATCGTCGTCATGCCACCATCGTATCGTTAGATTGATGCCCGTGCAGTCAATCTGATGATCGAATCCACGACGAATCAACGCCGGCCTGTGCTCGTGAGACAAACGCAGGCTACGTAATGGTATCGGATGGGATACGACTCTGTATCGTATGCGATACCCGCGCCCCTGCCTCGCTCCGCATGACTCGTCGAGCTGATCCTCTTCAAGCAATTGTAGTTGCGCACGATTCGCACCCAGACACGGCATGGCCCAAAGGTTGCCTTCCCCCTTTCTTAACAAGAGTGACTCGAAACGCAGGTCGCCTCACCAGGAGAATAGGCGACTGAGCCCGGCGCGTGACAAGGAATTCGAAAGACAATGCGCAGGAGGTCACAATGAATCGCGTTTCTGATAGACCACACATCGCCGTCCTCATCCCGCAGCTGGTCGTTATCGTTTTCATGGTCCTCTCCGGCTGTATCCCTCCTCCACCTCATCAGTTCGTCCCGGGAGGTCCGCTTGGGGAAGCGGGACAAACCGTACAAGGCCCACGACAGGCAAGCGACGAGGAGGTGCGTGCCATGCTGGCAGAATCGTCGCGGCACCAATCGACGCCGCCCGAGCGGGTCGACTTGAACAGGCTTCTCACACAGATTTCCCAAGCCACAAACTTCCGGCAGAAGCAGCGTTTGGTGGATCAGTATCACCATGCGGCGCTGCTTCTGCCGGAAGCCGAGCGGGATCAAGCCTTTCAACGGTTACGAGCGCTGGAGACTCCGGGCACAATGACCAAGTGACGCTACACATGCCACACGCTCATGAGATTCGGTTGTCTTGAATCCCATAGAGAAAGGACGTCGCCATGAGGCCACTACACATCGTCGCGATGCTGACACTCAGCCTTGCCGTCATAATCGGCGGAACACTCCTCACAGCCGAGCCGGCCGAAGCGCACAACTGGCTCGGGGACTGCGTCGTCGATTTCGACAATACCTTTGCCCTGACCTATATCTATGGGCAGGCAAGAGGCAACTTCGGCTATCCCACAGGCATCGACAATTCAGGCGAGTTGCAACCATGTAATGCCACCCACCAGGCCTGCTGGACCTATCGCCATCGCTGCTTCGGCAATTACATCAACGTCGAAGACATGACCTACGGGCATATCCACCTGACGTTTGATAGTCCGAGCCTGCTCACGCCTTGTTTCGTCGATCCGGGCGATGGTCCTGGCGCGGGATTTGGACGAACGGTAGGCGACCACTGCGTAGCCGCCGATTGGATTCATGAACCCCGCACACTCGGCACGCATGGCAACGATCATTGGATCAAAATCTGGATGGAAGACCGGGTGACGCACCAGCCGCGCGTCTTCGACATGCCGATCATCCGAGTGACCGGTACGGAACCGATTCAATTCTGGTTCAAGAAATCAAACGGCAGCTGGTGGTACTGGTCGAACCTCGGCCCTAATCCCTGGCTGGTCGGCGGTTGGGTACAGGACGTGGTCGAAGTGCGGATACGTGGGGCTCAGGCTGCGAAGGGGCCGTATTTTATCGGCGCCTTCTCAATTCTCGACTAGCGGCTACTGCTAACGCCTCCCAGCAGCGTTCTCGCTTCACGCAGAGGCTCACTGTCTCGCCGGCGTCCACAAACGCGGCGCTCATTGTGCTTCGCGCCGTGGACCTCGTTGAGGCGTTGCTGAACGGATTTTCTGGAGAGGGAGGCCTGACCGTCACTCAGGGATCTGCACCTTGATGGAGATCGCCCTACGGTCATCGGTAATCTGCGCCACGATCTTGTCGCCGGTCTTTAATCGTCCGGCCACCACGCCCTCGATTTTGGTTTCAGGCGTGACCTTCAGGCGTTCTTCGTGACCGGAGAATTCCTTGACGATCAGTTCGCCCTCTTCCCAATACAGGACGTCGGCCTTGATCACCACCGTGGCGGTAGCCTGGGTGCTGTCAGCGGCTGATGCGGGAATGACTACGGAAAAGAACACATACAATGCGAGAAGAAGTGCCATCACGGATCCTCCCGTTTTATTTCAGAGTACCTATCCCTGCGAGGCACTGTCAATTGGGGATGCTGGTAGCAATTATCTATTTGGGTTTCAGAAGCAAAATAAGCTCATTTGCATTTTGGCGAGGTGCTCGTTTAATCCCTGTTTTTGAGAACCTATCGGTGCCGCCAAGAGTGCTGAATTTACTTTCAACTATTTTTTCATTTACTTTGAAACGTTCCTTTGCGATGACGCGAATAATCTCCCCAGACAGTCCATTCGAACAAATGTGATCCGGAAAAGTAAGAATCGCAACGGCGCCACTCAAAGCCACGGTTTCCAATAGACTTTTAAGAGCCTCCCGTGATTCGCTTACTCGACTGTATTTGGATGTGGGACGATCTGCAATAGAAGGATAGCGTCCTACCCCCGACACTTCTCCGCAACCGCCTCGCGCTATTGTCTCAAGCACATGGTAAAAACGGCTATACTGGACTCCTGAATAGGGGGGATCAATAAAAACTAAATCACCCACTCTCAGACGAGTTGCAGCTTCGTTTGCATCCCCCACACTTGCTTGCCCCGGCATTTTTGCATGACGTATGGCGAGCGACCATAAACAACTACGGATCCGCTCAACAATGTCCTTAGCCCAAGCTTCTTGAAGAAACTTTTTAGCAGTTCTAGTCGGCCTGAAAGGCTGCGCAGTATGCCCTGGTGCGGCGACACACCACCCACTCGCCTCGATCAGGGCTGCAAGCGCAACGGTTCTATTTGGTTCAGTAGATGGCAGAGTCTGCCTAAAGGCATCAATCCAAATGGACTGTTGGGGACTGAAATAGTGCCCACCATAAGCTTTGGTCACTGGTAGGTCATTTTGAGCATCGCTCCAATCTCTGCATTCTCTCACCGTATGCCAGGTTATTTTATCTGGCCATTTCCAGGATTTACCGTTGAAAATACTTTCTGCACGCTTCTGCCAGGGCCCCCATATCAAATTGCCTAGGACCGGTCTATTGCGATGAATGACCGCGCCCGTGAGCACAGAGCTAAATTCCTGGATATCGAAGGCACAAACGGGGATTCTCTGCGTCTTAGCTACATGAGATGAGACCGCCCCGGATCCTGCAAAGAGATCTACGAACCGCTTTGCATTTCTAGTATTCTTAGCCAAGATGGTGCCCAGTCCATTATTGAGCATCCACCGCTTTGAACCCATATATTTCATGATCGAGAGGAGATCGAGCCAATCCCACCTTGTTCGATCAGCTGAAAATTGGTGAAGCCAGCCGTCCATGCAGGATTGCGATGAACTTTCCAAAAACGATTAGAGTCTCCAAGAGCTTCATTGACAAAGTTTCGAAATCTCACGATTCTGTGGTAGGCCAGTATTTGTATCGCCTCTACGTCCGGAAACTTTCCCTTTTGCGGAGATGGAGGCGAATCAAAATGCATACTCGAGATAAATGCAATTCTATCCTTGAGGATTGCTTCGCTCAGCGGAGAAAACTTGGGAATAAAAGAGGATAGATGATCGCAATAATTGGCCGCATCTCGATGTTTAATCTCTGAGATAACAGAATCAGACTCCTCAAGGTTATTCGTGAACAATGGATCCGCAGAAAAGCTTGGAACTTCCTTAATTAATTTCCAATAAAATTGATGCTCACGGTCGCCACCCTGCTTCGCCCGAAATGAACATTTGCCCCTCTTCCCATCAAACTCAAGACAGGCTATCTTTTTCACTCTGAAGCTCTGAAAGTGGCCAAGCAAATGAGCAAACGCGCGCACGCAGTAATGACTCGCATAGTAGGCACCCACAGAAGACCAAATTGGACTAGCCTTGGTAAGGGACGCAGAAATGAGAAAACTATGAACGGCCCGCAGCCACATATCCACAGCAGCCGTTGCAAACAACTTAAAGTTTTCCGGCTCGAGATCCACTGGATCGCCACATCTTTTCCTAAACCATTTCTCAACAGACTTTGATAGACTGTCGGGAGGCGGAAACGACTTAGCTGCTGCTTGGGTTTTTAACGGTTCAAAAGTGTAACAAATATGCTCTCTGAGATTTGCATTAATATGAAAACTCATCTTGCACTTTACTCCGAAATTTCTCACGTCCAAACGCTGCCCGATCGGCTAACGCCTCTGCCTTCAGTCTAGCAACACTCTCTGTAGAAGTTGCTGCCGCCCACAAAAGATCGCGAAATCTTGAAACGCCACCGCTACCAAGAAATCCCTTTTCTTTAAATTTAGGTTTGGGCAAGAACTTCTCCCGCTCCAGAAGTCCTCCACGCCTCATTAGGTCGTGCAGGAACCTAATAAGAGTCTCATGGCTCCTATCTGAAATCAGTTGAAATTCGTTACGCTTCAACTTTGATATACAAACCGGAAGCAAGGTAAGAAATGAAACAAGGACTCGCCCCTGATATGCCACGTTGTCAGGGTCAAGCGATTCCCCTTCGCTCACTTCCTGTTTTCGTCCCGTCGCTTCTAGCCAGGCATCTAAGCACTGCGCCAAGAATTCTGTCTGTTGATCTAGATTGTCAATACCGCATTCCCTCATGATTGGAATTACTTCTTCGATAGCAGAATTGAGAGTCGCAAGCGCTACTACATCCGGAACGCCATACTTGATCCCAGGTATCTGAATCATTCCCACGAGCGGGCCTGTTTCAAGCATTAGCCTTCTCCCGAGATCCTGCGCTCGCTCCTTATCGTCAAGAGGGGCGCGACTGCCTCTGGCAGTAGGAAAGAGATCGGCGACCAAGGATTTGTCAACCTTCTTCTGATTGAAATTAACATCAATAAAAATTTGAGCCTGGCGCCTCGGTGCTTCATTTGGCGGGTCAAGGTCAAGAAAAATTTCAGCTGGAATATCCCACACTGCTTTTCTGTTTTCTTCTTGAAGGATCCTCAGCGCAAGGAAAGCACCGTTAATTCTATGCTGACCGTCTATTACAGAAAAACTAAGCGCTTTGTCTTCCTCATCAAATGTTAACGTTGCGGCTTCCTGCTTGTCCTCGAGCGGCTTAACCAATGCACCATTTACATGCAGCAGAACGTTTGAAAAAGTAGGGTACTCACTATTCTGAAAGCCAACGACCCTTTGCACCTTCGGAGGCCATTCTCTTCCCGGCTCTAGTTTTTTAGGCTCGTAAATGTTTCGAAAATACTTATCAATGAGCTTCGGAGCATCAACAATCTCTTTCTGAAGCAAATAAGCAGCTATCTTTGCAACCCGCTTCCAATCCAGCGAACGCTGAATTGAACGAACCTTATCAGCATCATGTCTTGGGGTATGTGGCTTTCCCGGCCACCATTGCATTAGCTTCTCAACATTTAATGCTGTAAGGCAGTGACGAGTCTCTTGTAAATCTGCAGGCGCAAAAGGATTCATTGGTACAATGACTGAAATTCTTTGAATAGAACGTTTGCTCATCGCATCAGCCCTCGACCGATAAAAATGCCTCGCTTGATGGGCACAGGCAATATCGGCGTGTCAATTACGTGAACAAGCAAAAGAAATCAACCAAACACTTAGTTGATCACCAATGGCATGTCATATTTTGCGCCGCTCTACAATTCGCTCACCTTAACCTAGAGCAGAGTTCGCAACCGCAGTAACGTGATATTTGTGCATGATCGAAATTGAAAACCGACTACCCTGCAATCCCTTACTCTACGCCAAGAGGAGGTTTAACTTCGTCCCAACTACGGAAGTCCAACGAGGACTTTCCCAAGCCGCGAGTCAAAATCTATTGCTCCTTCCACTTATCTCACTCTCCTCAAGGGATGGCGTGATTCCGTTCCCAACTGCGCGCGTCCAACGAGGCCCTTCCGAGGGCGCGCGCGAAATCTAATGCTCCATCCACTTTCTCGTACCCGCTCCAAGGAGTGACCCGTCAGGCCACCACGCCCCGCCTAACACTTCGATCCGTCCATCCGGCAGGCTTCCGCCCGGTCGGTGAACCCTGAGTTGCGCAGGCTCTCATAGACGTGTTGCTGCCGTTCCATCTCACGATCATGGGCAGTGCTCTCCCGCCCGTCCGTCGCGTACCCGCCGCCGGAATTGCGGCGTGGCTGGCGCGCCGCCAGCACCTTGCGCACCTCGGTTTCATAGTAGCCACGCGTTTGCGGGTCAGGATCCTTCTGATAGCAGGTGGTGAGAAACTTCCGGCCTTCGGCGTCGTGGCCCAGCGCATAGTGGGCAAACCCGACGTTGCAGAAGGCGTTCGGCGTGGCAGGATCGAGCTTCAGAACCTTCTCTGAATCGTCCAGCGCGGCCTGGAACTGTTCATGGCGGCTATAGATCTCCGCGCGAGACTTATAGGCGCCGACATGATTGGCATCGAGACGGATGGCAGCGGTGAAGTCCTCAGCGGCCTCACGGTCTTTGCCTTGATACTCCCGCACATAGGTCAAGCCTCGTCCATAGTAGGCCTCCGCTGTCGGGCGTAGGCGAATCGAGGTCGAGTAGTCGTCCAGCGCCTGCGGAACCTGGCCTAGCATCTTGCCGGCCTTTGCACGGAGCAGGTAGGCGTCGGCCTTGTTCGGTACGCGGCGGATCACTTCCGACGCGTCCTGCAGCGCGTGCGCATAGGACCCGAGAAAATAATGACAGCGGGCACGCGCGAGGTAGAGGCCGGTCTGGTTGCGCTTTCGCTCGAGAACATCGGTGAGCAGTTGGAGGGTTTGCTGATTGCCTTTGCCGTTGGCTTCGCAGTAGGCGTCGACGGATGGCTCTCCGCAAGCGGCTACCCAGAGCACAGAACAAAGCGCCACAAAACTTCCTACGCGCCGACCGGCTGGTCCCATGCCCGCCTCCTCGAGACGGGCGCATTATCCGACCGTAGAACAAAATACGTCAAGGACGTCGTATGAAAGAGGGCTTTCCGTGGGGATCGGCTGGTTTCCAATTCCGGGTTGTGAGGCACCCCTCAAGCCCGGTGTACCCCTTCGCTAAAACCCGACGGAGAGCCCCATCGTACCCAGCAACACCGCCCGGTCTGAGGGCCCAAGGAATTCGGTACCGAGGCCGCCGTCCACGACGAGGCGCGAGGTCAGTTGATGCCGGATGCCAATTTCCACACCGGTGTGGTTCCGCTGTTCGCGCACATCCGACTGCCTGGTGTAGATGCTGGCGATGAGCGTATCGCGGAAGCTGTTCGGATACCCCAGCGGATAACTCACGGCCGCCACGGCGCGATAGGCACCGGGCCGTTCTTGCCCTTGCGGCGAACCAAGCACCGTATAGCCCGCGTTGAGATGCATCCGGAGGCGCCCGAAGGAACGGGTCAGAATTCCGGTCAGCTGCGTATCCACCCCCTTTGAATTCACACCGGTCGGCAGATCGACTTCCACGCGCACAGCCATGGCAGGCAGGGTCAATGTTTCCGTGTTGAAGTTATAGAGCAGGCCCAAGTGGAGATCACCCGACTTGTTGGCACCGACCAACGAATGCGGGTCTGTAAAGATGTCACCCTGAATTTCGATCTGTGTATTGGCGAAGGCGCCATAAATAATTTGCGGTTGAAACGTGACACTGGTGCGGCCCTCACGCCGGTCGTTGAACCGCACTCCACCTTCCAGCCCGATCTCTCCTTTGGGAATAGCATACGCATCTTCCATTCCGATGGGGCGGTTGGGATCCAGATTGTCATGGTCCAAGGCCCACGAGGGCACCGGCGACCACAGCAAAAGAACCAGGGACAGCGCACCGGCGCTGTACAGACCCGCACGTTTCAATGGTGATGCTCCTGTTCGGTCTTGATGATCATCGGGTTGGTCTCATCCGCACTGGCCAGGTAATAGCGATCGACCAGGCGATAGATTTCCTCCCGCTTGGCTTCCCACGTCGGCAGCAACGCGCTTGTCAGGATGTCACTGATGTTGTCGTGCAGCATATGCAGATTGTCGAAGATGTTCGCCACCTCCGGATACCGCGCGGCAAAAGCCGGGCTGTACTCGGCCGTCAGCGGCATGAAGGTCCAGTGCACCGGCGGCTGATCGAGGTAGCCTCGATAATTTGCCAAGATCGGGCGCACCGCCTGTGTCTTGCCTGCCAAGTCCGTCGCGGCCTGTAGCGGATCGTATACAGCAATCTGCAAGTAGTGATACGACCAGATCGTGGCGTTGAACAACGGAAAGCGGTGACGGAACGCCTTGGAATAGGGAAACTGATCCAAGCGGCGATGGTCCAGCCGCTTCGAGGTGATGGCATAGGCACTGCCCCGATAGTAAGCCAGCACCTCCCGGATGGCGCGGTCTTTGTCCGGTTCGTCCGACACGACGATGTCGTAGGTCGCCCGATGCAGGGCATGGGCTTCGTCGAAGGTGTTTTGCGCACGCCAGGCCAGTTTCATGTAGGTCGGCGCAATCGCCTCTTCGTTCGGATTCAACCGAGGCCTGGTCGCAATAAAGGCCAGCGTTTGCCGACGAGCGGTCTGCTCGATGGCCGGAACGTTCGTGCCGCCGGTCAGCAGAAGATTCTCGTACAGATTGGCATGCCCGAAATCGACGCCGTTGAATTCACTGTCGAGTTCGGCCAAATCCTCCCGCAGAGCAAAATTCCAGAACGCCCGATAGTAGAACCGCTTGTCGCGCGGTTCGAACTGGCTACACCCTGCCAGCGTGAAGACGACCGCGGCCGTGGCCACGAACGCCAGCACTCGCCCATATATCCCAGTCGCCATGCTCAATCGGTCCTCACTCACCTTGATCCACATCCCCGCCCGCCTGCCCTCTCATCGGCAGCCAAGCATCTCGCAGCAACGGATCGACGCATGCAACCGAACCGTCTCAGTGGCAATGATGTCCGCGCACCAATGCGTGCCCACGCCCACGAGCGATCAGCAACAGGGTCACACTGCCCAGAACAGCGGGTCAGACAAGCCGGCCTCCATCGCGCCCGGCACGACCAACATGATCGCATGATCCACCAACTCCATGGTGCCCATGGACAGGATACCTGAAGCCATCGCCACCCCAATAGCAGTTCCCCACGCCGTCACCACTACAGACGGAGGCGGGACTCAATTAGTACAGTGGGGTCCCAAGCCAATACTTTTTTCGCACCGGCTAGGCTGCAAACCAGGAAATGGGGCCAACCGAGCGTCACGATCGCCCGTGCTCGGCCTTCTGCTCGCAGGTGCAGTGCACCCATCCATCCATGCTTGGTGCACTTGGTGCAAAGGCCTCAGGTCTGTTCCAAGCTCGTCTGTAACGCCTGCCGCGCCCGGTGTACGCGCACGGTGAGATTGTTCTGCGTGATCTGTAGCGCCTGCGCCACCTGCTCCGGAGATTGCCCCGCGAGATCAATCCGCCGCAAGAGATCGGCATAGGCAAGCCGTAACGCGGGAGGCAGCCGTTCGAGGCAGGCACAGATGGTCGGTTGCAGTTCGTCCGGAGCCGGGCTGCGATCTCCACCGACTGCAATCAACTCCTTCTCGAACGCCTCCGTTTTTCTGGCCTCCGCCGCCCGCGCACGATGGCATGACGGAGGATCCGGGAGAATCGGGCCACAACGTGATCGGGCTGCTCAGTCATCGGGCATGATCGTCTCGATTCTGCCAAGGCGCCAACGCTCACACAGCGGCCTTGTGTGTTTGTCGTACTAGAATCTGGCCGGATGGTCCTGTCTGTCGATGACGTGAGGAGGTGAGACCGTTGTGGTTCCGCGATACGCGCTAGCAAAGAATACGTGCATTTCTGATTCACTCCACCACGAAATCTGTGTCGTCCTGCGACAGTCGCGGGAAAAGTCTTGATCTAGACCTTGGAGACATGTTTGACTGACATTCTTCGTCATCTTCTTGCTTGATGGAGGGTTTTCATGCCGCGTGGAATTGGTCACACGCTTTGTGGTTTCATCCTGCTTCTTCTACCGATCTCCGCCCAAGCCGCCGATATTCCTGACAGCAGCCTCTCGTCCCTCAAGGTTCTCGTGGGAGAGTGGAAAGGCATCGACACCGACGGCAAGCCCCATAAAGTCGCCTATGCGCTCAGCTCCGGCGGAACCAGCCTCACCGAAACCCTCACCCCACCCGACAGTCCCCCGATGACTACCATGTACTACAGCGACGGGGACCAGCTGATGCTGACGCATTACTGCTCGCTGAACAACCAGCCGAGAATGCGCACCAACGGCGTGAAGGAGGGGGAGAAGACCTTCACGTTCATGTTTGTCGACGCCACGAATCTCACCAACCCCACCGATGTGCACATGCACCAGCTCGTGATCGACTTGAAAGATCACGATCATTTCACGCAGACCTGGACCCTCAGCAAGGCAGGAAAAGACGTCCCGAAGGTCTTTTCCTTTGAGCGCATGAAATAACGATCGCGGCAGCGCGTGCAAGAGAGAGGCCGACACATGCCAGGACAAACACCGGAAGCCGTCATCGAAGCGCAGCGCCAGGATTGGAACCGCGTCGCGCCGGGTTGGGATAAATGGGATCAATTTTTCAATCGCACCATGGCGTTCATCAACCACCGCCTGGTTGCAGATGCACGGGTGCGTCCTGGCCTTCGAGTGCTGGACCTTGGATCGGGAACGGGGTACCCGGCGCTGCTCGCCGGCGAGGTGGTCGGGACGGAGGGCACGGTCGTCGGCATTGACTTGGCGGAATCCATGCTGGCCGTGGCGGCACGAAAGGCCAAGACGCTTGGCCTGCAGCACGTCAGCTTTCGTACGGGAGACGTCACCTCGTTGCCGTTCGAGACCGGATCGATCGATGCGGTGATCAGCCGATTTTGCCTGATGTTTCTGCCGGACATTCCCAAAGCCGCGAAGGAAATCGCCCGCGTGTTGAAACCTGGCGGGTATGTGGCGGCCGCCGTCTGGTCATCGCCGGACAACAACCCGTTCATTCGTATTCCCATGGACGTGATCAAATCCATCACGCCGCTGCCCCCGCCCGACCCGGAAGCACCAGGGATCTTTCGCCTGGCGAAACCCGGCGACCTGGCCGGCATGCTGAAGCAGGCAGGGCTCACCCCCTTGGACGATGAGGAATTTACCGCTGAGGTGGCGTATGAGTCGGCAGAAGAATTCTTTCGCGGCCTGATGGACATCGCCGCGCCGATACAAAATCTGTTCGCACAACTGACGCCCGCGCAGCAGGCGGAGGCGGAACGGGGCATCATCAAGACGGTGAACACTTATCGTGCCGCACAGGGCGTGGCCTTACCTATCGCGGTGCGGATCGTCAGCGCGCGGAAACCCCGGTAGGACAGCACGAATGGTACCAGTCGGCAGCCCGCCGCCCGTGCAGGGCCGGCGGGCACGACGTCTCGCTCACTCGATCACTCTTTGGCCTTTTCCTTCATTTCTTTGAATTTTCCCTTCGCGCGTTCTCCGGCCCCCTTCACCTTGCCTTTGGCGCGTTCGAGTTCCGCCTTCATCTCGTTGCCCTTCAACTCCTCCTGCATGGCCTTGGTTTCGCCCTTCATCTCCTCGATCTCGCCCTTTACTTCGCCCTTGGCCTTTTCCATCTTGGCCTTGGTCTCTCCGGCTTCGGCAGACAATCCCAGGCTAGCGAACAGGCAGAACCCGACGACACATGCTGTCATGAACGTACGCATACGGTCCTCCACATGAGGTGAGTTGCACATTCTCCCCTTGTAACGCGCTCGGCGCGACGAGGACACTAGCAACCCCCCTAGTCGACGAATCCCGTGGGTGACGCCCCCAACCAAACCCATTGCAATTCCTCCTCTGCCGGTGCACAGTGCGGTGCCCTTGCGTACCGAATGACGGCCGCTCGCAGGCAGGCATCGCCAACCGCTTCCCCTGTGATCGATGCGACAAGACAGCTTCAAAGACTTCGTGCTGGATCAACTCGGTGAGCTGCCGGACCTCGTCGGCAAAGCCATGTTCGGCGGCCACGGCCTCTACCAGCGCGACCGCTTCTTCGGCATCATTCACAAGGGCCGACTCTACTTTCGCACGAACGGCTTCACTCAGCCGCTCTATCTCTCACGAGGCATGCGGCCGTTCCGCCCCAACGCCAAACAAACCCTCACGCACTATTACGAAGTCCCGATCGACATTCTGGAGGACGCCGACCATCTCCTGGCTTGGGCCAATGCCGCAGTGACCCTCCCGACCTCGCAATTGTCACTCCCCTTCCCGGTTCCACCGTTGAGCCACCACTCATCTGCGCAGACTTGATTAGGAGTCGGATAGGAACCAGCTCCGCCATCTGCTCATTGCCTTGATCCCGTTGTTGCTGCAGACTACCGGCAATGTGGTATCGAATCGGCGTCGACCTGGTCCTGCTGCTGCACCTGGGCTTTGTCCTCTTCGTGATCGGTGGTGGGCTGCTGTTGGTGAAATGGCAAGGGATGGTGTGGATCCACCTGCCGGCAGTAGCCTGGGGTGCCCTGGTTGAATTCATGGGTTGGATCTGTCCGCTGACACCGCTTGAAAACCGTTTACGCGCCCTGGCGGGTGAATCGGCCGACGAAGCCGACTTCATCAGCCGCTACCTTCCAGCGCTACTCTATCCCGCGACACTGACCCGCGAGATTCAGTTCCTGCTGGGCATGGTCGTGCTGTTCGTGAACGTGGCCCTCTACTGGCTGGTGTTCTTCAGGCACCCGGGTAGGAAACCGTAGCGATTCGATCGGTTACCTGATCGGTTCGTTCTTTGACGAGGTCATGACCAGGGCCAGGCAACCCTGTTCGCTTGAGGTAACGGGATGAACCGTGCCTGCCTCCGCACGATGGTAATCCCCGGCCTGCAGAAACTCACCGGCGCAGACACAGCTTCCCTCCAGCACATAGAACTCTTCCACCTGCGGGTGGCGATGCCCGATCAGTGTGCCACCGGGAGCCAATTTCAACAACATGGTCGTACGCGCCGCCGCCGCATCGTGAAATAACACTTTCATCGACAGACCCGGTGCCAATTCCTGCCAAGCCACCCCCTTGCTGCGGACGAAGGTGAAGCCTGTTGCCTCGGCGGCCTCCTGCGGTTCCTGCGCGATTCTTGCCATGAGCCGCGCTTTGAGAGAAGCCGGTGGTGCGATGGCCGGGCCGCTGAACGCCAGATCCTGCACCACGCCTTGAAACGCCGCCACGTCTTCCCGTGTCGAAGCGGAGGCGGTCTCCAACGAACGCGTGAACTCCCGCTGCGCGTCGTCGCCAAGGGCCTCTAGTGCATACAGTGCCGCCAGTTCGGCCAATTCCTGATCGCGGCGAGGATCGGTCATGACAACAACCCCTCCCCATGCGGTGCGAGGACTTCGCGTAATTTGATTAACCCCAGCCTCACTCGCGTCTTCACCGTCCCCAACGGCAACTTGAGCTGATCGGCAATTTCGCTCTGACTCAAGCCCCAATAGTACGCCAGCGCGATTGCCTGGCGTTGTTCGACGGAAAGGCTCGCCAGGGCCTCCTGCACGAAGCGTTGGCGTTCGAGCCCCGCACTATATTGCTCCGGCGTGTCCTCATGTCCGGGCAACTCGGCCGCTTGTTCGAGCGGCACGTGCCGGCCCCGCTCAAGATAGCTGCTCCGAAATCGGTCGATGGCCCGATTCTTCGCGAGCGTCATGAGCCAACTCCCCGGCGTGCCCCGCACCGCGTTATAGGTCGAGATCCGGCGCCACACCTGTGTATAGACATCCAGGGTCGTCTCCTCGGCGGCCGCATGATCCCCGAGTATCTTCATCGCCAGGCCGAAGACCTTCGCGCTGCTGACATCATACAGCTCCGCCAGTGCGGACTGGTCTCCAACGGCAATACGGGCGAGGAGTCCCGCCCATTCCTGCTCGTGAATCGATGGTGCGTTGGCCACGGTCTGGGTGTCACACATGGGTGTCCTCGTAAAGTGCTACGAGGGCACCCGTTCTCTCGGATGTCCGATCTGTGCCCGAATCAGGCGAAACTGTAGCACCGGGATCAGCGTGGCGCAACGGCACTTTTTCATGTGCCGTAGATCCAATTACGTTCAGCCTTCGTAATCACACACAGAGAGGCCGACACGGCGGCCCGCCATACAGCATCTTAACCAGGAGGACACATCATGTCTCACCGCATTGCATCACTCGCCATGGTTCTCGGTCTTGCACTGACGGTCTCGGCGTGTAACACCATGGGCTCGTCGCCCGCCGGTACGACCGCTGCGGAAAGATCCCTGTACGACCGCTTGGGCGGCAAAACCGCCATCACCGCGGTAGTCGATGATTTTGTCGGACGCGTGGCAGGCGACACCCGCATCAACGGGAAGTTTGCCAATGCCAATATTCCGCGGCTGAAATCCATGCTGGTCGATCAGATCTGTCAGGCCTCCGGCGGCCCCTGCACCTACACCGGCCGCGACATGAAGAGCACCCATGCGGGCATGGGCGTCAGCAGCAGCGACTTCGACGCGCTGGTCGGCGACCTGGTCGCCACACTGAACAAGTTCAAAGTGCCGGAGAAGGAGAAAAACGAGTTGCTGGGCGCGCTGGGGCCGATGAAGGGCGATATCGTCGAAAAGCCGATGGCCTCGATGCAGTAGCCGTTGCAGGTCCCGCGTAGACGCAGGGGCGGCCGCTCGGCTGCCCCTGCACCAGGGGGATCACCGCGCCGCGTCCCATCTCAATGCGATCTCGTGGCCATACGCTCTCCCGCAATTCCTACAGATAGACACCCGCCACAGCGAGTAACCAACCTGATTGACCTCGGACGCGAATGGTTGATAGATAGAGACATCTCTATAGTTGCTCGACACTCAGAGGAAACCCATGGCCACCGACGACATTGCCCAAAAAGTCAGCGAGCGTTATGCGCGCGCCGCCTCGACAGGCGAGCAGATGTGCTGCCCGACGGGATACAACTTCGACGATCTGCGCTCGTTCATTCCGGATGCTGTCCTGAACATTTCCTACGGTTGCGGCACACCAGCAGGACTGGACACGGTGCAGTCCGGTGAAACGGTGTTGGACATCGGATCTGGCGGCGGCATCGATTGCTTCGAAGCGGCGCGCCGCGTGGGGTCTGCCGGCCGGGTCATCGGCATCGATATGACCGACACCATGCTGGAAATTGCCCGCCGCCACGCCCCCGTCGTTGCCGCAAATCTCGGCTACCCCCGGCCGAACACCGAATTCCGCAAGGGCATGGCCGATGCCATGCCGGTTGAAGACGCCAGCGTGGACCTGATCATTTCCAACTGCGTGATCAATCTGGCCCCTGACAAACGCAAAGTCTTCCGCGAGATGTACCGTGTCTTAAAACCCGGTGGCCGCTTCACGATCTCGGACATCGTCTCGGATCAAGTGGTGCCGCAATACCTGGTACACGATGCCGCCAAGTGGGGCGATTGCCTTTCTGGAGCGCTCCAAGTCCAGGACTACATCGGCGGAATGGTGGATGCCGGCTTTCGCGCCGTGCACCAGATCAAGTCCGCCACCTGGCAATCGATTGACGGCGTGCATTTTCTCTCCGTGACCCTGACGGGGTACAAGCTGCCGGACGCGGCGGGGAAAGAGGCTCCGCTCTATGCCACCCTGTGCGGACCGTTCTCCGCCGTGACAGACGAACTGGGCCAACGATATACACGCGGGGTCCCGCAACCAGTCGATGCGCAATGCGCGCAGCTTCTGCGGAGCGCGCCGTTGCGTTCACTCTTTCTCATCGGGCCGGCTCCAATCACCCTCGATGCGGCCGATCCTCGCTGGTGCGCAATCCTACCCGAAGAGAAGCCCTGCGTCTGGCAGGGCGCTTACGCCATTCTCACGGGGCCGATCATCGGTGCCGAAGACGACGACCACCATCAGTATTACCGCGGCGTGCCGTTGGAAATTTGCTCAAAAACGCTTCACGTGCTGACGCAGAACGCCTATCACCCCCACTTTACGATCTACCACCGAAGCTCGCGGGAGGTCGAGGGCGAGGCGGTCAGTTGTTCGCCTGAAGGGAATTGTTGCTGATGCCACGCCATCCCATCGCCAACCTCACGACCCCGCGTCAATGTGCCGCAGTCTTAAAGGCCATGGGCGATGAAACGCGTCTGCGCATCCTGGAATCATTGTTGTTGGGCGAAAAATGTGTGAGCGACCTCACGGACATCCTCCGTTGCTCGCAGCCACATGTCTCCCATCACCTCAGGATTCTTCGGGATGCCGGCTTGGTGGAGGGGCACCGACATGGCAAACAGGTCTGTTATCGAGTGGACCCGACCGTCCAACGCGCGCTGAAGAGTCGCGGCGAACAGGTGCTGGACTTTGGATGCTGCGAATTGCGATTCCCGACCTCAACGTTGCTCACCGTGCAGCATAAGCAGTGAGGCCAGAACGCCGGCCATGAGCGCGCCTTACACTACTTGCAAGAGTCCGCGATGGCACTGACGCTTGTGGGCCAACACAAACCGCTTGCCTCCTCTGCCGAACAATTGAAAGTGCTCGCAGAGATCGGGACGTGCCTGCCATTTGATGAACAGCTCCGACAGAGTGGCCTCTCCCCGCTGCAGGCCACCGGCATCACAGTCTTCCAAGTCAATGTGGGCAAGCTCTGCAACCAAACCTGTCGCCACTGCCATGTGGACGCGGGGCCTGACCGCACCGAACGCATGACCAGAGAGACCGCCGAGCAATGCATCGCCGCCTTAGCACAGACTGACATTCCAACCGTCGACATCACCGGTGGAGCGCCTGAACTCAATCCCAATTTCCGCTGGCTGGTTGAGCAGGCTCGTGCGATGAACCGACATGTGATGGACCGATGCAACCTCTCGGTGCTCCTGTTGCCTTCCCAGGCAGACCTGGCCACCTTTCTCGCGGCGCACCGGGTGGAGGTCGTGGCCTCTCTTCCCTATTACCGTGCCGCCCAGACCGACGCGCAGCGAGGTGAGGGCATTTTCGACAAGTCCATGGAGGCGCTTCGCCTGCTGAACCAACTCGGCTACGGACGCGAGGGAAGCGGGTTGCTGTTGAATCTCGTGCACAACCCTGTCGGCGCGTTCCTCCCTCCCAAACAGGAGTCGATTGAGGCCCAATTCCGGAAAGAGCTGCGCACAAAACATGGTGTGGAATTCAATCGCCTCTATACGATCACGAACATGCCGGTAAGCAGGTTTCTGGAATTCTTACTGGATAGCGGTAACTACCAGGGGTACATGGAGCGACTGACGAATGCCTACAACCCCGCTGCTGTCCACGGCGTGATGTGTCGTTATACCCTCTCGGTCGGCTGGGACGGCACACTCTACGATTGCGATTTCAACCAGATGCTGGAACTTCCGGTGCAACCGAATGCCCCTGCGCATATCCGGGACTTTGATCCGACACGTCTCCATCACCGGAAGATCACCACCGGCAATCATTGTTACGGCTGCACGGCGGGAGCAGGGTCGTCGTGCGGCGGTGCAGTAACCTAAGCAGATGCTGAAACCGCCGCCCAGCTTCGTGCTCAGTCCTGTGCCTGTCTCACCTCACTTGTCCAGCACACCTCGGCGGACTCACCTCGCTGCAGCCTCACTGGCTCAACTGGTTGACCATTCCGCACAAGA
>JAEURX010000054.1 GCA_016788885.1 Nitrospira sp.
TCTTGGGAGATTGTCTCATCATGACGTGTCCTTCCTTTCGTGTGCACAGCCATCACCGGCCGTGCGGTGTAACATCCACGTTGGGAGTACCAGGGGGATGATGGTCAGGGAGTCGGTACGAGAGTGACCGAGCAGAGCAACAACCGCAAAACGTGCCTCTATCTTGCACGTCTCCAGCCCCATCCTCAACCCTAAAAACCACACGGGCCGCCAGTGACCAGATCTGGCACAATCTTGCCCGGGATTCGTCGCGGGAGGAATAATCGGCGAGGAAACGCAGACCGATGGCAAGCCAGGCCCACGGCACCCCCACAGTCCGGCAATTTCATTGCCTCTCAGGAATTACCTGATACTATTTGCACCCAGAACATGAGAACGTTCAGGACTGCCGGACGCCCCGGTTTCCGCTATTTCCGATCTGAAACGTGACCACCGTATGAACTCGAGAGCCATCCTGCGCACAGCCGTGGGAGTGCCATGAGCAAAAAAGTCGCGATGGTGACCGCATCAGGAGTCCTCCTGCTCCTGCTCATGGCATTGCTCCTGGCGTTGGGGGAAGTGGCAATCCGCTCCGTACATCTGCTACGAGACGGGATTCCCTTTTTCGAGAGTAGCGCCGGCGGGAGAGTCGGCTCCATCACGCTGGACCCGGACTTAGGCTGGAAAGCCACGGAGCACTATCAAGAATCGTTGGTGGAAAAAACCTACAAGGGCACGCTGTACCAAGTCCGTCGCTCCCAGGCTCAATATGGGTTCCGCCGATACGGCGATGTGAATGCCCGTCGTCTCAAGCTGTTGGTCATTGGGGATAGCTTCACCCATGGCGCCGCCGTCTCCGACGATCGAACCTATCACGCGCTGTTATCCACGCTGCTCAACGTTGAAGTCTTTGCCTATGGGGCCGGCGGATATGGCACGCTGCAGGAATTTCTCATCCTCGATCGCTACCTCGACACCATTCAACCCGATGCGATTCTCTGGCAATACTGCGTCAACGACTTCATCAACAACGACAACGCACTCGAGCGCCTGAGCCATATCAATAATAATGGCTGGGTCCGTCCCTACTGGCGCAACGGAAGCATTCAGCTCCTCTCGCCGAAGGAGTCGTCGATCCAGGTGCGCGATTGGATCAATCGGCACAGCCGCTTTTTATACTTCATCGTCACCAGGCTGGATCGACTCCGCGCCGCCAACACGCGGGATACGGTCGAGGTGGATATTGAGGCCGAGGGGATGCGTCATGCCGGGTTTGCCCGCTCGGTGCGCACCACGGATGAACTCATGGGGAAGGTACGGGCACGTGTCGGTTCGCGCCCGATCATGGCGTTTGACTGCGCACAAGCCGAGCCGTACAATCAGGCCTTCCGCGACATCTCCACGCATCACGCCATCACCTACTGGGAAGATGTTGCCCCGGTGGTGCAGGCGGCAGCGGACCGAGGCGAAGATGTCTACGCCGCGGACGGCGGCCACTGGAATGAGCGTGGGCACGAACTGGTGGCACAGAGGCTGGCGACACATCTACGAGCCACACTTCCTCTTGGTCGCCCCCAGAACTGAAGCCGTTCTCTACCGAGCCACCCAGGCCAAATCCACAGGTCTCGATCGGTCTATATTTGCGGGGCGGGGCATATCGGGTGCAACACGTAACCCAGGTGGCTTGAGTTCAGGGGAGCACTACAGATCAGTCTTCGGATGGGAGGCTTGATTGAAGTTCTGTGCTTGGGTTTAGGGAGTTCTGTACGCTGGCGGTGTGCAGCTGATCAGCAACTTCTGATAGCCGGGGGCACCGCTGAGTTCCCGATCTTGCCTGTCCTCCCTCTCAAACACAGCCATCGGCAACCCGTGGGAAATAGAATCGGAGGACACCAGAACAATCGAGTGGGACAAAGCACATTGGGCGATTTTCCGATTGCGCGGTGGGGCAATCTGTGCGGCTTATGCGGTGCGAGAGAAGTAGAATTGTCCAATGACTGTCCAATGGAGGCTCATTGGACAAAGTGAAAATCGTAAGTGATTGAAATATGGTGAGTCGGCTGGTATTCGAACCCAGGACCCTCGCCTTAAAAGGGCCGTTCCGTTGACGAAACATACGTTACAAATCAATAGCTTGCAGAGTTATTGCAAAACCATTGGAAGTCAATTCCGACAACGAAATTTCAATAACTTATACGAACCATAACCGACCTGGACTCAGCATCCAATCGCGGCAGATCGTCCGCACTTGCTTTAAATATGTTGGGCAGCCAGCCACGTCCGACTCAACCCGATCGCCAAAGACTACCGACGCAACCAGTCGGCTTGTCATTTCCCTTTGGTGTCCAACTGTCTGACGGCTTCGATCACGGAGATCATCACCGTCAATGGCTCAACGGGTGAAGACACAAACCCTCGCTCCTCATAGAATCGCTTCGCTGTTGCTGAAATCGCATGCACCAGAATGGCTCGAATGCCAGCGATCTCTGCCGCCTGGACCGTACGCAAAATGACATCGCGTAGAAGACCGGCCCCAATCCCCTGGCACTGATACTCCCGATCAACTGCAAGCCGCCCTAGCACCATCACCGGCAGCGGGTCAGGCATGTTGCGCCGCACGCGCCCAGGCGCGTTCGCCAATGCCACCGCCCCAACCGCCAGGGTATAGTAGCCCACGACTCGCTTCTCCACACAGACCACATACGTACGGGACGCGCCACTCGCTTCATTCTGCAGTGCGCGTCGACGAAGCCATTCGTCCAAGACCGCCTCGCCGGAGCCGAAACGGGATAAATCATGGTGCGCGGAGAGTTTTTCTGGTGAGCGGAGTCCTTCTGGGTGGGTCATCGCTCCCACGGCGCACGTTGTTGAAGGAGACGTCGCAGCTTCGGGTTACTCGTCGGAGGAGTATCGAGCATCGCGGCAAAGCGCTTGAATGCGTCTTGGGAGAGGGCAAAGTACCGTTGGTCGAGCAGAACCGCTTCCGCTTCCCGACACACCGTTTCGAGCATGAAATCAGACCGGCTTTTTCCCAGAGCCTCTGCCGCCCGGTCGATCAGCCCTTTCTGTTTCTGACTGGCGCGTATGTTGATTGTCTCGCTGCGTCCCGCTGTCTCTCTCGATAGTGTCTTGACCATGGTGTCCTCCTTGCGCTGACACCAACTATACACACATGTATACACGTTGTAAACACAACGATAAGAGTTGAAGAGCTGTGTAAACGGCGGCAGCAACGGGAACTGGCAATGGCCAGGGTGAAGGTAGGTCAATGCGGGAGCCGTCAGCGCCCGGCGATTCCAGGATGTTTCGGGTGGCATCCGACGCGCTCACGAAGGGACCGCGCCGGAGACAGGCTTCAGCTCCCAACCATCTGGTCAGGGGGGTTCCTTGGAATGAACCCTACGGTACCGCGTCTCACCAATTGCTCAGATTCGAGCATGACAGCATTCAGCAGTCGACGATTACGCCAGCGCGTGTCGTCGGCTTGTGGGCTTCGATGGTCTTTCTGAGCGTGGACAGAAAGAGATCGCTTCGCTGTTCGAGATGCGACACTATCCTGCGTGATCCCAAGCTTCTTGGCCTTTCGAACCTGCGTGAGCTTGCGCGCGTGCCGCAGTTCCCGCAAGGTCATCTCCTCAGCGATCAACGCAGCGGCGCGAGTCTCAACGTTCTTCCGCTGGAAAGGGCGCAACTTCTTGGTTGTGTCGTCGACATTCGTAGCCATGTTTCGTCCGCTCAATGGATTAAGCCGAGACGAGGGTGTGTCGATTTTGCGCGATGTGCCGCTTAACCCTCTCCGGAAAAGTCCGTTCGGCAAGACGCAACTCGTAGACTTTCTGCAAGTTCATCCAAAATTCCGCCGTGGTATTGAAAAACGCGGCCAGGCGCACAGCGGTATCGCCCGTAATGCCCCGCTGCCCCTTGATGATTGCCGTAATCCGGTTGGCCGGCACCTCAAGAGCCTTGGCGAGGGTATTGGCGTTGAGGGGGGAAACGGCCCCTTTCATGAAGTCTTCCAGCAAAATTTCTCCCGGATGTATCGGCCGCATGCCGTTCTTGACCATGCCCACTCTCCTTCAGTGATAGTCGGTGATCTCGACATCGTGGGGACCATCAGTCAGCCATCTGAAACAGATGCGCCATTGGTCGTTGATTCTGATACTGTACTGTCCCGTTCGATGACCTTTCAATTTCTCCAATCGATTGCCTGGAGGAGCCAGTAGGTCCTTCAGCTCGGTGGCACTGTCTAGCATCGCGAGCTTCCGTTCAGCCACATTGCGAATGCCTGAAAACTCTCTGACAGATTCACCGGCAAACAAGTACGCGGTCTTCTTGTCCAGGAAACCTCTAATCACGGCTCTTACCCTACCATGTCCTTACACGTTACGTAAAACGGATGCGAAAACTGTGCGCCCAAAGCAAGGAGGACATGACACTGATTCACACTGTTTGCCAGCACGGCCTCACGCCTCGATCAAGACGGCTCGCCGTACTCTTGGCACGCCGGCTTTTCGAGCCTGCCACAAGTCGTAGGCCGCCTGCTGGGCCACCCACACATCCGCACGGCCTCCGCGTTTCACGCCCAGCCATCCTTCTAAGCGAAGAGCCATTTCCGGAGAGATTGCCGC
>JAEURX010000055.1 GCA_016788885.1 Nitrospira sp.
TCGAAACGAGGCTCCCAGCAGCCAGTGCAGCGGCAAACCCATATAATGATGGCGGGCCACGGCCTCGATCGAAGGGAAGCAGGACTCCAGCAACAGCCCCATGGCAGGCCGCTGCGTCGCCAGTTCCCCGGCCACCGCGCCTCCCAGCGAGCGACCGAAAATCACCAGACGTTCCGGCCTGATTCGACAAACGCGCGTGAGATAGTCATAGGCCCCGATCGCATCCTGATACAGCCCGTTTTCCGACGGCCGCCCCTGGCTCCTCCCATATCCTCGATAATCGAAGAGAAACACCGAGAGCCCCAACCGATATAGGGCACGGAGATTGTCCAACCGATGGACCATATTGCCGGCATTGCCGTGACACCACAGCAGGACCGGAGACGCAGCAGACTGCTCCGCATACCAACCGAACAGTTTCGTCCCATCGGCAGCCTGAAACCAGACATCCTCCAACGGCACGCCGCCGGTCGCGGACCAATCGCCCTCTTTCCACGGCTCCGGATGATAGACAAAGAATTGATCGAGCAGACTCATGGCAGCTTAGAACCGCAGCCCAACCCCGACCACTCCATAATGAACGCGAAAATCTACCGCGAGGCCGTCCCAATGGTAGTTGGCAGAGAAGTAGCGATACTCTCCGAAGACATAGACCTTCGGGCTGACCATGACCTGAGCCCCCGCCAGATACTGATGCCCGAATGCGCGCGCGGACTCGAAATCCTTATCGGCCCGCCCGATGATATTGGGATTGAGCAACGTCCCATGCGACCAGCCGCCACCGATCCCGATGTAGGGCGTCACAACCTCCCCCGGATACCGGAGCACCAGGTTGACCATGGTATTCAGCACCAGCAAGCTTGAGCGCCCGGTCCCATTGTTGTGTCCGTTCGCCGTATTCGGGAAGGAAAGTGCGCCGCCATGCCCGTAGGAATCAATCTCGATACCGAGCATCCGGCGCGTGGCATGTGGGAAAAGGCCGATTTTCAACCCCGCGCCGAAGCCATGCTGAACTGAAGCCGGCACCGTATCGCCCTGGTTGAAGAGGGTCTGGTCCCTCGGCCAACTCCCCAGCAAATACCCGCCCAGATCGATTTCGCCGAATTCCGCGCTGCCGGCTGCGAGCGGATGCCAGAGGGAACCTAAGAGAAAACACAGGAAGATGGGAAGCCACATACACGTCGTACCGTACCATGTAGGAGGCCACTGAACGAAGAAAGAAAAAAGGGTCTTCGGGATACTCTCCCGAAGACCCTTTCTCAGAGGGATAACTAACCGGATCAGCTGCCCTTAACGATCGTGCACCATTCGCCAAGGATGACGAGAATGTTCTTCGCCGAGTGATCAACCGACGCCACCGTGGTGATCCCGCCGGCCGCTTTCGCTGCCGAGACGCTGGCATCACCCGTTGCTACCCAGCCCAGAATCGAGGTACCGCAGGCCTTACCTTCCTTCGTGGCGCTGTTGTGGGTCGTGGCCACATCGCCGTACTTCGTTTCGTTGTAGATTCCACCCGCCATCGGAGACGCCACGATCTGACAGCCCGTGAGGCTGAGATACGCTGCGCTGATCAGGCTCAGAGAAAACAAGACGGTCACCTTCTTCATAAGTCCTCCCTCTCGAGGTTAGTTGATGGCGCCCACCAAGTTGGGGCTCTACGTGGCGGGAGTATAGGTAACCTGCCCAGGCTTGTCAATCGCAAAGCCCGCCAGGCGCGGCCAGATACTGCCAAGCCGTACAAACCCTAGGTCCATACGGCCCGTGACGGCAACCTCGTGCTTGATGGTCTTAAAAGGTGAGGCCAAGCCCAAGCGCCACAATGTGGGTTCGAAAGGTAAGTGATGTGGTTGGGCCCGACACGCCCGAGGAACTCTCGCTCTTCCAATCATATGTAGATCCGAAGTATTTGTACTCACCGAACAGATACACATTCTTATTCACATAGGTGCGCATGCCCGCGAGAAACTGATACGCAAAGGCCACATCGCCGGCTTTTCCCGTCATTGTCCCCGAGCTCGTCTGAAGGGTGATATCCCGAAGGTTAGCCAACGAAGCACCAGCACCCGCGCCCACGTAGGGCTGTAAAACTTCACCGGGATAGCGGGCCATGACGTTAACCATCCAATTCAGCACCAACAAATCGGCATCCGCGTGAGGAAATGTTCCTCCGGGAGTCTTGAGCTTTCCACCATGCCCGAAAAATTCGCCTTCCAATCCCAGTACGCCGCCCATGGCTCCCGGATAGACACCGGCTTTAAGACCGGCACCCCCTGAACCTCGTATATTGGTTCCTCGAAACGTCTCATTCGCACCCCCGTTGCCTCCAATCGACAGATTGTTATCGATCGGAAAGGTGCCGAGCAGGTAGGGAGCAAAATAGGCTTCGGTCTTCCTGGCACTCTTTACCTCGGATTCCTGAGCCGACACGTCCTGGGCCTGCACGTTCGACACCCCTCCCATATCACCGGCGATCGCAAGCCCAACACAAAAGAGAACTCGCAACACCCGCATTCTGCCCTCCTTATTACAGATGACTTCCTGTGCGTCCTCGGCAGTTCACGTCAGGGCGTGTATGTGCACACTCACGACACCGGGACTCCGCACCGAGGGCTCTTACCTGCCATACTCGGCCAACGCCTGCTACACTACAGATCTGTGTCCTTCTCCTCCTTCAGGAATGGCCTAACTTGCTTCCGAGGAATTGTGCGTCACCCTGCTGTAGCCCCATAAACACCTCTCGCGAGCTTCTCAAATCGTGGTATCCGACCACCCGCGTGCCATAGGGTTACGCAGAGGACGACGAGGAGGAAATGATGGCGAGGGGATGGCAGACAATGGCAGCGTTGGCGATAGTGGGAATGATCACTTCCGGCTGCGCCACCATCGTTCATCTTGGTAGCAGCGAAGAGCTCAACGTGTCGTCGGAACCGTCAGGCGCAACGGTGCTCATTGACGGGACCGAGCGGGGTGTGACTCCCTTGGCCACTAAAGTAGAACGCAAGAAAGATCATGCCGTGGTCCTGACGAAGGAAGGATTTGAGGAGAGTCAATCACGGGTCGAGAGTCATATTTCTTGGTGGGTCGCAGGTAACGTTATCTTTGGCGGCTTGGTTGGTATTCTGGTGGATGTGATGAGCGGCGGCGGGTACACGATCGAACCGGACAAGGTCGCTGTCACTTTGAAGCCCGTCGAGGGGGGTGGCAGTTCCCCAACACCCTCCCTGTCTAGCGTCACGCAATCTCCTCCCATTCCTTGAGCACACGCAACCGTACAGGCGTCTTAAAAAAACGCCTGCACGGTGAAGAGCACGTCGTTGTCGTGATCGCGATGGTTATACTCCAGCCGAAGAGCCCAGTTCTGTGCGAGAGTATACCGTTGGCCCACCGACCATCGCATGTCATCGGATCGATCGCCTAACGCATACCGCAGATAGGTGGCTGACGCCAACAGCCGCCAGCGCTCGGTCAGATCGGCATACAATCCCGCCGATGCACCACCACCCACACGATGGCGTTCCTCATAGGCCCGGCTGTAATTCCCTTCGACTTCCGCAAACGCAAAAAACACTTCACGCCGCAACAAATGCGTTTCGGCCGACGCGCCGATCCCGCCATTCACATTCCAGTTGCTGCACAACTGGCACTCGCCGTGCCTGATAGTCTGCATCCCGAGATTCAATTTCCACGACGGCGCACGAAACAGGCTATCGATGGGCGACAGGGACACCACATTGAGTAGAGTCGCCCGCTCGATCCTGGTCTGATCGGCACGGTTGTAGTGACGCAGGCTGATTGAACCGACCTCGATCTGAGCATCGGGCGTGTACCCCGGCTCGGGATCGAGCAAATCGTGGTATGCGGTCCGCACGCTGAACTCTTCAAACGTATCGTTATTGCGCCAGCCTCCCCCGAGACTCGCGCGGGAGGTCTTGTGCCCCGACTCCGGTTGCGTCGCAAACGGCAGAATCGCGAGATCTTCGGATGGAATCCGCAAGAGGCTGCGCGCAGTCAGGAGCTGCCGGTTATGGTCGCGGGCCGCTGGCGCCTTCGATTCATCGTGTTCACCCGTGTACCGCACATAGTCCGACGCCACATCCAGTACGAACGCCTGGCGCGACAGGGGCAAGCTTCGCAGCTCATCCGATTGTACAACCGCCGCATCGCGCACTAATCGCTTGACCAATCCGTGCTCCGATGCCGTGAGATGCTCTCGTTTGCGACGAATGAGGGTCACACGTGATGGGCGAAAGGCGATATCCGTCACCAGTCCCGGTTGATCCGCCAGCAGACGAACGGTGTCTGCAGGAATGGTCCAAAAGCGGAACCGGTCGGTCAGGTGCAGCGAAGGATCGGCATATTCCAGCAGCGACAACAGGTGGTAGGAGCAATTTTCCTTGAAGAAAAAATAGTCGAATGACGCATTCCCGAGTTCCCACGCATGCATGAGCAACCGCCGTATTTGCGGCTCGCCAAAGCTCAGGCGGTACTCCCAGATATCGCGATTTTCAATGTCCCGATACTCCTGCACTTTGAGGTAGTAGGGAATGGTGGAAAAATACCCGCTATACCCCCCAAAAATCCCGCGAATCGGATAGGCCAGGCCCTCATCTTTGGGAACATCCGCGGCGAAGTTGATGGTGTAGGCCAGGATGCGGGTGTTTGGAGTCTGCCCCCGCTGATCGATCCGGAGAAACGTATGGCCGAACATCGACGCAGGGTTATTCATGAAGGCCGAGGGGAAAATAAGGGTGACTGCCTGGGCCTCGAACCCGGCAAACCAGGCGTCGAATCGCTCGCACCTCAACGGCTTCAATTGTGCCTCATCGAATGCGAGTTGCGCCTTCAGCCATGTATACCGCGCCACAAAAGCACATTGAGCCGGTTGTTTGGACCGCCCCACCAGGTCGGGCGAGAAAAATTGAGTCAGCGTCGCGTCGAGTTCAGCTTGAGGATCGGTCTTGCCGTCGGGGGAAAGAAAAAACCCGGGATCGTCCTGCTCGCTCGTATACCCGCCGAACAGATCAGCACGGTAGTGGAGCAGGAGATGCCATTCGCTCTCGTTGGCCAACTGCGCCTCATGGGCCCGTTGAAGGAGCTGTGATAGGTACGGAACCGGCGCTTCTTGCGCCTCGAGAGAGGTCGCCAGGAAAAGACCGGTCAGGAGGATCAACAGAATATGCACGATTGGAGACAGAAAACAGCGCAGGGCCCCGGTTATCGACCGGAGCCCTGGCATGGTATGAATTAGCGGCTGACGGCTTGGGCGAGAACGGGGCTCTTGGAGATCGCGTCATTCAGCGTCTTCACCAAAGCCACCGACGAGGTTTCACCCTCCTGCACCAGTGCCGTATAGCGTTCCTGGGTCAAGGCGAAGAAGGCCGCATGCTGCTCGTTGGGCACACCCATCAGGGTCGCCAAGGAGGCCAAATGCTCGCCCTTCCCTTGCGCCATTTCCTGCGTCAGGTTCTCGAAGTTCAACAGCGCGAACATCGTCGTCTTCTGATCCGCCATGACCTGACCATCATTCGTACAGCCTGACGTTCCGGAGCTGATCCCGAACGTCCCGCTGCCAAACGTGCCGTTCGTCGTGGCCATCATCACCTGTGGCGCAATGTTCTTTTGATTCTTATAGTCCGCCCAGGCGAGCTTCCCTAGACCGCAACCGGGTCCGGTATCCGGATTGGCCGCCATGGCCAAACCGGCCTGTGACGCAACAGCGACCATGCCCAACGCAACGATGACTTGTCTCAGCATACGTCCTCCTCCTCTTAACAAGTGAATGACTCCACCCGATCGATCGTCGAACAAGAGACCTCGCGCATTATAGCCAAGCCTCCGCAGCATGTAGAGTAAAAAATCCCCCGATCGGCGCGACTACTCCGCTCGATCGCCCAACATGATGTGCTGCGTTTCGATCGATCCATTTTGGAACAACAGCAATCCCACCGCGCGCGGCAAATGAAACCGTTTGGGCCCGGCGGAACCCGGATTGAATAACAAGACTCCGTCTCGCCATTCGGCCTTCGGTTGATGCGTATGCCCATACACACACAGCGATGGACGGACACGCGCGAGCATAGCCATCCCCTCCCGCGTCAACCGGCCACCTTCGTACAAGCGATGGTAGATTGCGATGCGGTGGCCCGCCAGGTCAACGGTCTGCTCCATCGGAATCCCGCTGGCGTCGAATCCATCCACGTTGCCGGACACGGCAATCACCGGTGCGATTCGTTCGAGTCGAACGAGCACATCACCCGGGCCGATATCGCCGGCATGCAGAATCTGCTCGACCCCCGCGAAGTGACGAGTGATGGAGGGATCGAACAACCCGTGCGTATCCGAGATGACCCCGATGCGCATGCCACACCTCGCGTTACGTCTTCGGCTCGGACGCTCCCAGTGAATCCTGAATGGTCTTCCACTCGAAGGTGAACGGTTCAGGCATGCGCTTGGGTAACGCCGCCAACTCCGCCTTCAATCGCTCCACACGCCCCGCACTCATGGGATGGGTTGAAAATATTTCGACGCGAGCCTTGTCTTTCTCCGAGAGCCGTTCAAAAAACCGGATCATGCCATCCGGGGCAATGCGTGCGTCAGATAGAAGTCGAATGCCGGTGACGTCCGCCTCCGTCTCCTGGGCGCGCCCGAACTTCAGCGTCACAAGCTCCATGCCCACCTGCTTCGCCAAGCCGGTCAGGCCTTGTTGATCCCCCAGCAGAATCCCTACGGCAGCCGCCAGCCCCAGCATTTTGACTATGCGCTCCATACCATGCCGCTGCAACACGTGGTTCAGTTCATGGCTCAACACTCCGGCCACTTCTTCGCCGCTTTCTACCTTCTTCAGCAAACCGGTAAACACCACGACATAGCCTCCGGGCAACGCAAAGGCATTCACCACGGGACTCTGCACCACCGACACCTGAAACTTGTATGGGTTATCGTGAATGTTGTCCGTTAACCGCTGCGTCATCTCCTGCACGGCGCTGACGGCCGGACCTTCCTTCAGCACCGTCTCTTTGGACAAAAAATCCTGGTACACCGATTCGCCTAATTTCTGTTCCCATTCGATGGGAATTCTGGCGACCGCCCATTCCACGATCAGATCAGACCCGAACCAGAACAACAGTCCCAGGCCAATCAAGACTCCGACGACAGTCCCCCACAAGACACGATGACTGTGCCGTGCGCGACGGACCTGTTGGGCCGCCCGATCGAGATGGGCGGTTAATTCCGGCGGCGCCGCGCGACGGAAGGCAACAATCAAGGCGGGATCTTTCACATAGAGTGTCCGGGCCAATGAGCCGGTCCCCCACGACACGACCAGCTGGTCATGATCCAACCCTCCGGCTTCGACCGACATCTCTGCAAAGGCCACACCTTGCTCCACGAGCGGCGATTCGCCTATAGGACTGACGCGCAAGCCCTCTGCCGACACCGCTGCCACACAAGGCACGCCCGACCCCGGCAAGCCGTCACCGAAACAAAGAGCGTTGGGCGTAGAGTTCATCGGGCTTGGACTTTCCTCATGAAGACCTATCGCCTGTGAAGCGGGCGTTCAACACGGCGGCCAACGCGGCCGCAGGCGAACGCAAACCGGAGGCGTACCCGCAGCGGTACATTGCGGATGTGTCGTGAGCCGAGAACGACGTGCACGAGCATGTTGGACAGCCGCTATTCCGAAACCGGGATGAACTGTCTGATCCAATTGCCAAAACTGCCGGGATTGCGGCTTTGAATGTAGACGACGCCCGGCCCGCGGAAACGGCACACCAGGCCCTCGCCCGATGTCAGGCTGGCAATCCAGCCGGACGACGCCTTCTCGATGTTGTAGGTGGTCGTGGAGGTCCAGGCCACCAGGTGGCTATTGTCCACGATGTATTCTTCGTTCGGTTTCAGGTCGATCTTGTGAATGGCTCCGAAACTGTTCAGGACCAACGGCCCGGTGCCGCCGATCTTCAAAATGAAAAATCCTTCTCCGCCCAGCAACCCGCGCGTGAGGCTTTGCATCTTGCTTTCGATCTTCACGCCGTCCGCGCCGGCCAGAAAGCCGTCTTTCTGCACCATGTACTCATTGACGCCGTCCAATTCCAGCAGCACAATTTCGCCGGGTACCGTCGGCGCCAACAAGACTTCGCCCGCCCCGCGACTGGCTCGAAGGGTCTGAAAGAAAAACTTTTCACCACTCAACATTTTCCGGGACAACGCGCCCAGAAACCCGCCCTCCATCTTGCTCTCGATGTCCACCGTCGGCGAAGCGGCCACCATCGCGCCGGATTCGGCTTTCACCGTCTCATTGGCGTCCAAATGGACCCGCACCATCGGAAATGCCCCGGGATACAGAATCTCACACTTCATCGATTGCTCCCTTCGTGAAACCACAGCCCCTGATGACCGGGATGATTCTGTTGAATGTCCCCCATCCTGTCAAGCCAACGGCGTAAAGGCACACCTCCAACGAGTGCCGCTATAGGAGTTGACCCATCTTCAGATTCACACGGAATCAACCGATAAGGCACTACCGTACTAGGGCCTCGACACCGTCGTCTCCGCAGAAACCGCTCGCATGAAACGCGTCGTGATCGAAGAACTCACGCCGGGCATGATCCTGGCCAAGCCCGTCACCAACAGCACAGGCCTGGTCGTGCTGCCCATCGGCGCGGAGTTGGATGAAGCCACCCTCGGCCGGCTCCAGCGTCTGGGCCTGCCCTCCGTCTACGTGGAAGGCGAAGCCGGCGACGCCAGCGGGAAGACCCTCGCTGAGTTGGAAGCCGAACTCGACCATCGGTTTCGACGCGTGATCGACGATCCACTGCAACTCCAGCTCCGTGAAGCGATCCGGCTGCAACTCCGGGCAACTCACGGAGTTGCCGATCATTCCGAGGCACCGCCGACCACATGAATCCTTCAGCCAAAGTCGATCTTCGCCGGCGCATCGAACAGGTGGGCGAGCTGCCGACCCTGCCCCATGTCGTCCAGAAACTGGCGTCGATGATCGGCCGGCCGAACGTCTCGGCGGAGGAGATCGGCATCCTGATCGAGAAAGACCAAGTCCTGTCGGCCAAAGTGTTGCGGCTGGCGAATTCGCCGTTCTATGGATTCCCCTCACGCATTGCATCCGTCGCGCATGCGGTGGTGGTGCTGGGGCTGAATGTCGTCAAGGGCCTGACGCTGTGCGCCACGGCGTTCGACATGATGCGCAATGCCGGAATGAATGAGCTGTGGCGTCATTCATTGGGCGTCGCGATCACGTCGCACATTCTCGGCACACAAGCAGGCATGAAGAATCCTGAGGAAGCCTTTGTCGGCGGACTGCTGCACGATATCGGGAAGGTTGTCCTGTACGTGAAATGGACGGACGTCGGCCAACAGATCACGGCGGCCCGAGACACCTCCCACTTCCTGATGGAAACCGAGCTGGCGTTATTCGATGTCACCCATGCCGATGTGGGAGGCTGGCTCGCCACCGCCTGGCATCTCCCGGCCAGCCTGCGAGAGCCCATTCTCCATCATCACACACCTTCGGCAGCGCAAGACGCGAAACTCCAAACCGCCATCGTCCATGTGGCCGATGTGTTGGTGAAGGGCCTCGCCTGCGGGAACCCCGGCGACGATCTCGTCCCCCCGCTCTCACGCCAGGCCTGGGACCTGGTCGGCTTGGACTCGCACAGCCTGGCCGGATGTCTCGCCCAGGCCACGGAAGAATTTCAAACCATCGACGACTACTTATGAGCGGGTCTCCTGCCAACCGACGCATCCTGTTGCTGCACAACGACCCGGTCGAAATCACGCGGGTGACGACGAGCCTCAACCGGTCTGGCTTCAGCGTCATCACGGCTGAAGCCGGTCGGCTGGCCATGCATGAACTTGTGCATGATCCGCCCTGCCTGGTGCTAGCGGCGGAAGGCACGAATGGACGATCGGCGGATACGCTGGCGCGGGAGATGCGCGCGGATCCCTTCCTCGGTCGGCTGCCGTTAATCATTCTCGTGCGGGATATCCGGATCAACGATTTGGACTGGGCCACGCTCGGCATCGATGACTATATTGCCGTTCCCTATCGGCCCGATGAAGTGCCGCAACGCGTGCGCCTGTGCCTCAGCCGTCTTGAACGGTCGCTGGATGCCAATCCCCTCACTCGCCTGCCAGGCAACAGCACCATTCTCCACGAAACGACGACACGGATTGAAAGCGGCGCCCCGTTCGCATTGGCCTATCTTGATCTCGACAACTTCAAGTCGTTCAACGACCGTTATGGGTATGCCCGTGGCGACGAAGTGCTGGTCGTCACCTGTCGGATCCTGACCACGGTCGTCAGTGAACTGGCTGGAACGGACGGATTCGTCGGTCATGTGGGCGGAGACGATTTTGTGTTTATGAGCGCACCGGCCACCATCGAAGCGATATGTCAGACCCTGATCAAACGCTTCGACTTAGTGATCCCGGATTTCTACGATCCGGAGGATCGCGCCAAAGGATTCATCGACTCCGTCGACCGCCGCGGCAATCACGAACGCTTCCCGATCATGAGCCTGTCGATCGCCGTCGTGACCAATGAACATCGCACCATCTCCCATCCTGGCGATGTCAGCAAAATTGCCTCGGAATTGAAGAAGCTTGCCAAGAGCCAGCCCGGCAGCGTCTATGTGAAGGATAACCGGAAGACCGAAGCCGGGGACCCAGCCTCAGACAGCCACGCGGCGTGATTGCTGTACGGACGTCCCGGCCGCGGATGCGAGAACGCTGCCCGCCTACTATCGCGAGGCGCTCTCCTCCGAAGGCTGACCGCCGCCGGCCCCGCCGTACTGGCGGCGAAGTTCCCGTCGATACGCACGACGTTCTTCGGGGGACATGCCCTGAAACTTTTCCCGCAACTCCTTCCGTTGTTCGGGGGGGAGTGACCGAAACCAGCGCCTGGCCTCGCGCACCGATTCTCGCTGTTCAGGCGGAAGCTGACGGAACTGCTGAAAGCGTTCGCGCATCTGCTGTCGTTGCTCCGGCGGCAGCGAACGCCATTGCTTGAAGCGCTGTTTCGCCTCCTGACGCTCTTCCGGCGTCATGGTGCCCCACTGTCGGGCACCATTCCGCAACCGTTGCTGTTTCCGCGGCGGCAACTGATCCCAGGTGTCGCTGAACCGCTGCAACAGTTGCTGCTCGCCAGAACTGAGCTGGTTCCACGGCACCCCAGCCGGATCACCCTGCGCCCACGCAGGCATGACCCCGATCACGACCAGCAGCACTCCTACCAACAACACTCTCATGGACCTGTGTGTATCCTCAGTGAATCGTGCGGGTGATCCTGGGCAGGCGTTGACGGGTTCTCCCGCGCGGGTTTTCGAACACCGGCTGTCGCCCTCTGGTGATCCGACGTTGACTCCACCGGAACCTGCGAAGCCCGATCACCGGTGAGGGCAAAGGGATCGACCCAGCGACCATCCTCATCCTGCCAGCTCCCCAAAAAATCGAGCAACTCGGCATCCGGCTCTTCTGTCGCCGGTGTCGGTGTCGGCGCCGCTTCTGCAACTCCAACGGCCAGGCAGAACAGGAGCAGCAGTCCCGGTCTACCCGGTGGTGGCGGTGCCATCGGCCAGCCAATCGTAAAATTCGAGGTCCTCGGATAATTCGAGATTTTCCGGAGATTGCATCAGCTCAAGGTCTTCCAACAACAGATGCGAGTGGTGAGTGCCATTCGCCTGCCACAGCCACATCGTCACTGCCAGCGCGGCGATCGAGGCCAAGGCCAGAGCACTTGCCCATCGGAGCCAGGGTCGATGCGCACGAGCCTGGCTCAGGGCATTCACCCGCGCACGTTGCACTGACAGCACGGTCTTCTGATCGAGCGCCTCGACACTTTGATCGAGAAGATGCTTCGCCGCGAGGGTCAGCGGATCCAGCCGTTCATCCGATCGTCGGTTCATGGCCAATGTGCTCCTAATCGCTGTCGCAAGACCTGCAGGGCACGAAACAAATGGGTTTTCACACTGCCTTCCGAACACCCCATGGCCCGAGCCGTTTGCGCCACGTCTAATTCTTCCCAGATTCGCAACAGAAACGCCTGCTGCTGCCGGAGCGGAAGGGCACGGAGAGCCACCTCCAATTCAGCACAAGCTCGCTTCTGCTTTATCTCTTCATCAGGCGCGGGAGCCGTCGAGTCGGGAACCTGTTCCAGGGGATCTTCGCTCTCTTCCTCGTCCTGAGAACCGCGGAAGAACTCCCGCAACCGATTCCGCACCCGTTCCCGCCGATACCAATCGCGAATCCGGCTTTGCAGAATACAATGAAACAGCGGCCCCCATTCCTCTTCGGGCCGCTGGCCGTACTTCTCTGCCAGTTTCAGCATGGCATCCTGGACGAGATCCAACGCCTCATCCTCATTGCCGGTGGCAATATGTGCCATACGGAATGCGCGCCGCTCAATGCCCGCCAGGAACCGGTCCAATGCCTGGGTTCGATCCAGAGAGCCCACCCTCTCCCCCAGGCAGAGATCGCCTGGCTGTCCATTGACGGCCATGGGAGACGACCACCCGATCATTCTCCCACCCATCTCACATGCGTCGAGTGGCCGGCTCTTGGTGGCCCAAGGTCGGTCACCGAGCTACAGGCATCCTCCTGTCGCTCAGGCCCGCCGTCACAACGCTCCCGCACGTCGTGAGCCTGGACCGCGAAAACAATGCCGCCGCTTCGATTCTTGGCTTGCCTCATCATGAAATCAAGAGTCGCCGAAGATCGCACCGGAAGACAGATCACCGTCCGCTCACTCCTTCATCTAGTCGGGGGACATCCTGTCTCTGCCCCGATTACAGGCAGGGCACGCTCTCCCTCTTAAGGAGAAACGCAGACACAGGCATACGGTTGACCAGACTCACGGAGTGATTCGAACGGGAGGGGAAGAACCGACGTCCACGAGGGAGCGATGCCTCAGGCCACAGGAAGCACCGCGAGGGGTCGCGGAGCAGGAGTTGCCGAAAGGATTACTTGGCGGCGCTCTGATCAGCCGCCTTCTTTCCGCCGGCCCAGGCGACCGAGGGAATTTTGGCGACGAGGTCGAGGCGCTCGTGCGCGTCATTGTCGTTGAGATCAGGACCGACGCTGTACAGGACCCCCTTCTTGAGATTGACCAACATCGGTAGGCCGGTGAAGGGATCATACAATCCTTGTCCGGCCTTGGCGAGCCTGGTCAACAGGTCTTGCTCCGACGGCGTCCGGCGTAACCACGCCTGCAATGAGGCCAGCCTCAGGCGCGCATCAGTTTCCAGCACTCGACCGGCATAGGCTTCCCACGTGGGAAGGGGATCGACGCCGACCAGACTCTCAATGGGATTCAGCACGAGGTCGCCCACACCGTACGGCGGCGCATGCACAAACGTTGACTGCTTCGGCACATCTGCATAGCGGCCCTCCGCCGCTGCCTTTCCGGCATCTTCATAATATTGCGCATACGCGTTGAACCGACGCTGCTTGGGTAGGGGCAAGGCCGCCGCGATCGCACCGTAGAACGGGCGGGTTTCAGCCCGGTCACGGTTGATGGCCTCATCCACCGTTTTGGTGGCTAACACGAACTGACTCTGCATCGGCCAGCGAACCGACAGTTCAGCCGGCTCGAGTGGCCGAGCGAGTTTGGCCAAACGACCGATCTGCCGCTCATCGAGATCGGGCCGTTGCAGCAACCCGCCCATGACCGCAATGTCGTCATTCATCGCGGCACTGGCCAGCAGTTTCATCGGCATGGTCTTGGCCTGCCCCAACACCGTTCGCCAGGCCGTCACATCGGTTTCGAGCCGGGCAAACCCTGTTTCGACATCCTGCGCAAACCCTTCAGCCACATAGAGTCGATGCGTCTGGAGGATCAAGCCGCAGTTTGGGCTGATCGATTGCCCATAGCCCTCGTCTTCAAACGGCTTGCTCAACCACTGCCGGTACCGCCCCAATCCGACCTCGTTCTGGGACACGAAGCTCTTCACTCCACCGGCGTTCTGAGACATCTGCAACGCCGGGTCGGATGCCTTGATCCATTTGCCGACCGCCTCGGCCGATGAGGTCTGGTCTCCGCTGGACGAAGCGCCTTCACCGGTCAGACAGACCTGCGCGAACGTCTGATCGGCACCCTCGACGCGTCGATCCATCCCGACCTGCACAGGATCCTGCGTGGAGGGCGCACCGAAACCAAGGAGAAGGACATAGCCGTTCTTGGCGGAATCCTGCAGCATCTGTTGCGGCACGGACGTCATGTTTCGATAGGCGGCACTCGGCTGCTCCTCGAGGACCAGCCAGGTCAACGCCACCCCCGCAACGGTTCCTCCGATCAGGAACAAGACGAATCCAACGAGGGCCAATCCCATGACCACCAGCGATCGCGTCGTGGACACTCCGGCGCCGACAAGCGCCGCGACCGCTTCTCCCGCACGAGCCCACAGGGGTCTTCCGGCAGGTCGACTGACGACGGGACGTTGAGGTACCTCCTGCACAAGCACCGGGATCTCCGGTGCGACCGGGGCAACCGGTTCGATCTCCTGCTCCTCTACCGGAGCGACGGACGCCTCTTCCTGCAAGACCACCGGAACATCTGAAACAAGCGAATCTGCAGCAGGTGGTGCGACATCAGGAACGGCACCGGCTTCGACGGCACCCGTCTCCATGGATTTTTTGAACCAGCGGGTCAGCATGTTCCCGCCGGACGCAGCGGGAGCGGGGGCCGGCGCGGAGGACCCATCCTCCCAGAGAATCTTCAAGTTCTCATCCGCAACCGGCTCGGAGGGAATCGGTGACGCCGATACTGGCCCCTCTTCCGCTGAGACAACAACAGGCTCGTCCGACACTTCTGCAACCACGGCGGGCGCAACCGGTTCCGGAACATCCACCGACGCAACAGAGATGGGGGCCGATTCCTCCAAGGGGGCCACCGCCGCTTCTTGGATTTCTGCAACCGCGGGCGACTCTTGACTCGGCTCAGCCGGCACGCACTCGCATTGCGGCAATTCGGCGAGGGATTCGTTTGCCTGAGCCTCGCACACGCTGTGGAATTCGGATTCGAGGGTCGGTTCCTGCACAAGAACCGGAGCGACTTCTGCTGCCGCCGGAATGTCCGGCTCGACAGAAACCGCCTCGTGCACCACCGTCTCTTCTTCCTGGGGAACCGCCGGCTCGACCACGGACTCAGGCGAAGCGGGCGCAACAGCAGCCTCTGGAATGGTCTCGAGCGGGGCCGGCTCGACGACCTCCTGCACAGCCATCGCTTCCACCGGTTGTTCCACCGGCAGAACAGCTTCTGGCAACGAGGCCTCCCTCGAAACCGGTTGACTCTCTGCAAGTGTGAATTCCGTCACCGGCTGGGCGCTCTCAGAATGCGACACCTCCGCGGCCATCGGCGTGACCGTCACGCTCTCAGCCAGACGGAAGGCTGGCGCTGCAAGCTGTTCCACCGTGGATGTGAGTGGCGGGTCAGACCCTGGCAACACATCCGGCACCGGCTCAGCAATCGCCTGATGCGCCTCCACGGGCACCGGGGTCACTTCATCTTGTGATGTGACCGGGGCGTCCGGCGACAGGATCTGGAGTTCGGCCGCAGAATCGGCATTCGCATCCAGGGAAGGAGCAGCCGCACTCTTCTGTTCGTGGGTCTCCTCAGTCGCCGCCGGTTTGGACTGGTCCGATGCAATCGGTACGAGTCGCGTGGCTTCCTGCTCAAGCTCAATGACCTCGACAGTCATAGATTCGACTGCTGGTTCCGGTTCCGGACTGGGAATCGTGATCTGGTCTGCTTCGATCTGTTCCCACGGCATGGGTGCTGACAAGGAGGAGGCCGCTACGACTGAATCGCCCGAGGGAGCTGCCGACGGAACATCGACCGACAGCGGGGCTGCACCGACGCCATCACTGGAGTCCTCGACAACGGACGCAGCCGGCTCAACCAGGGCCTGCTCTGGAGCTCGCTCGACCGGCGCTTGTGACAGGGGCGATGCAGGCTCAGCGGGAACTTGCATGGCCGCGACCGCTGCGAGAATTTCTTCCCACGTCAGCCCGGAAGACGTGACTTCAGAACGAGTCTGTTGGGCAGCCGGTTCCACCGTCGCGGAAGGATCGGGCATGGGCGAGACCACGGCTGTTTCATTGGACAGAGCGGTTTGCACAATGGAGCTGTCAGATGTGGGTGCAGCAGCCGCAGGCACAGAACTGATCTCCTCCTGAACGTGATCCCATGGCATGGGACGCGGACTCGTTGGAGCCTGGGCAATCGGCTGGCTACTGGTCTGCAGGAGCACTTCGAGCCTGGGAGACGCCGCCTCAGTCGATACGGATGCACCTACGTCCTCCACCGGCGCAGCCACATGGTCTTCCGCGGCCGGTGTAGTCTGCTTGGCAGGAGGCGGAATCAGAATGGCCGCCTCCTCGACCTGATCCCAAGGCATCGGTGCCGGAGGCTTGGGAATCTCGACGATCGGGTGACTCCCGCTCTGCGACAGGACCTCAATGGCCGGAACCACCGGCTCCACCGTTGCCACCGGTTCCGGAATCGACGCACTCGAATGCGCTGGAGGAAGTGCCGCCGGCTCCTCCGTCACGCTCGATTCCAGGCTTGGCGAGGTGGGAGTGATGGTAACAGGCCCTTCTTCAACTTGATCCCATGGCATGGCCGCCGGAGCAGTTGGCGTTTGAGCAATCGGGTGCGCACTGGTTTCCGTTTGGAGTTCGATCGCAGGCTGAGGTTCGGCCTCGACGGAGGGCATCGGCAACACCATCTCCGCCATCGGGGCCGGAGTCTCGTCCTTCGAAGGCGAACGGGTCTGATGCCGCTGTTCTGTCGGCTGTTCTTCGACCGCTGCGGCCGGAGGTACAGGTTCGGCGGAAACCTGAGGCTCCGGCAGAGCGTCCGGCACCACGACCTGCACGACTGCCATTGGATCGGGTGGCGCTTCCGCTGGAGCCACCACTGATGCCGCTTCAACCGGTGATGTAGGAGGGACGATTGCTTCCTCGGCTTGAGTCGATGGGTCTGCTGCCGAAGCAGAGGTGAGCTGGGCAGCTGACGGATCAACCGGTGCCGGGTCCATCTGCTCCCAAGACATGAGCCTGGGACTCTCCGCGGGTGACTCCGAGACCGCCGCAACGGCAGGTGGTTCACTTGTGACATCGGCAACCGCAGCCTGGGGAGCGGGCTGTAACACCTGCCCCGTTACGGTGTCAAACATGGCCGCAAATCGAAATGCGACCGGACTACCGGGTGCGAGGGAACGAATCCGTGCAAAGAGTTCACTAGGCCAGTTTGGCTTTTCGGCATCAGGATCTTCCAGCAAGACCTCGACTGCCTTGCCGTACTCGGCCACCGCTGCCATGACGTCGCCTTTTTCCTCATAGACATGTCCCAGCATTTCCAAGAACGGGACGAAACGCGGGCCCGCCGTCAGGTACTCGCGCAAGAGCGACTCTGCCAGCCAATAGTCCTGACGCTCCATGGCCTCCCGAGTCAGCGATTCGAACGCGGTCCTCGCGCTCATGAGGCTGCCTAGCCGCAAATGAAGCGTGGCAAACAACCGACGTGCTTCAGCATTGAGGGGATCGAGCGCAAGGAGATCTTTGAGCGCAGACGAGGCCCGGCCATACTTGCCGGCATTCATTTGTGTAATGGCGTCCTCGAGCAGCGCCGACTTTTTGTTGTAGCCGATGCTGCCCTTCTTCTGGGTCTTTGGCGGGACTTTTTTGTCGGGTTTAAGAGGCGGTTTTTTATCGAATCGCACGAGGTAACCCTATGACCTTACGGATGTTTTGTTCTCGCTACGGCTAAGTGGATGGCACACAGTCCCCCTGAGAGTCGTGCGAGCATGCGTGCATGAACAACCAGAGGACAGTTCGGGGAAAAGCCAAGGAAGTGCCGTGGCCACAAAAATGGTCCTCTTCTGAGCCATTGCGCACCGGAGGTCGGCACTGCCGGTCAGGCCCCCCAACCGACAACCCGGGGATCCGACAGAGCCATGTGACTATCCTTGTCGGCATCTCCGGGGACGATCTTGATTGGGGATTCTCCTGTGCCGGTTCCGACACAGACACCAACCGGCCGGAACCCCTACCGACTAGCCATCTGCGCCCCTTGGATTGGCCTGCGGGCAGGCTTTCTGACATTGCTTGAGCAATTGGCCGGGTTTGGACGCATTCGTGCACCGTTTCGCCTTCCAGTCTGAACAACGTGCTTCTCAGGTTGGCGAGAGGGACCGGTAAGGTCATACTGGCACTGCACCGGGACGGGGTTTTCTCCGCTGGTGGGACTTCCGTATACTTCCTTCAAGGAGTGACTCCGTGACCATGCGCCGCATCCTCATTTTTACAGACCTCGACGGGAGCCTGCTCGACGCGACGACCTATTCTTACGAGGCAGCCGGCGAGGCCCTGACACTCATCGGTCGACTCGGCGCCTCACTCATACTCGTCTCCAGCAAAACCCGGTCTGAGATGGAGCCGCTTCGCCGCCGTCTAAACAATCAGCACCCTTTTATCGTGGAAAACGGCGGGGCCGTGTTCATCCCGCAGGGCACCTTTCCATTCCCGATCGAACAGGCATCCGCTCGTGAGGGATACGAAGTCGTCGAAATCGGCACTCCCTATGCGCAGCTTCGCACGGCACTGAACGGCATTCAGAAGCAGGTCGGTTGTCGGGTACGGGGATTTGGGGATCTTTCCCTTGAGGAAGTCGTTCGCCTGACAGGCTTGTCAGACGCCGAGGCGGTGCACGCAACTCAACGGGAATATGACGAACCGTTCCTCGTTGAAGGTGAGCGCGTTGACTGGCATCGGCTCGCGGCGGCGGTGGACAGCCACGGGCTGCGCTGCACCAGGGGGGGACGGTTTTATCACGTGATGGGGGCGAACGATAAGGGAATCGCGACCAAGCAACTCATGTCGTGGTATCAGCGCTTGGCTGAACGGGAAGGACAGCAGGTGGTGACCGTCGGTCTGGGGGATAGCCTCAATGATCTCCCGATGCTGGCGGTGGTCGATCACCCTATTCTTGTCCGAAAACCTGACGGCTCCTACGACCCGGATGTGCAGCTCCCCCATCTCATTCGCGCTGATGGAGTCGGTCCGGTCGGATGGAACCGAAGTCTCACCGCCCTCTTGTCTCGCCTCTGAGGCTCGACCGGGCAGCACTCTCGGACAACTCTGAGCCAACGATGTAGCGGTCGACGCATTAGTGCCCCTTTGGTGGAGCAGTGGTACGACGGCTCTGCAGCCCGATGAGCAACCCACCGGCAAACCCCAACCCGACGGCAAAGGCGACCAGCCCCAACAACGAGCGGTTGAACCGAAACGGATTCTGGCGCCGTTGCGGGTAGCGTGGCACAGCCGCCTCCCCGCCCAACCAGCGTCGTGCCTTCGCTTCGCCATCGATTTCCGAAATATGTTTGGTCATACCCTGTCCTTTAGCATCCATCTGCCACACCCGTTCGGCCGTCATAAGTGCCTCAAATCATCGGGCGCGCCGGCACGAGTACGAACCGACAACCCCCGCTCGAGGTAATCCTTGGCTAAATCTTTCGCGCCCAACCCGAATGCAATTGCCCCCGCCATGACGATCCCGCCCAACGTAATACCGAACCCGACGACCACGATATTTTGGGCGATACCGAGCTGCTCCAACGCCATGGCCACGGCCAACAACTGAATGCCCCAGCGGGAACAGGTCGCCACCAGGCGCGCCGGTGGCAGCCCTGCGTTGACCGCGGCGATCAGCACCGCCTGGGAGACGAAGTTCGACAGCAGCCATCCGGCAACCAGAATCAGACTGGCGGTCACCAAATGCGGCACATAGGCCAGGAAGGACTTGGCAAAATCGTTGATCGGCTGAAGATTGAGCGCGCCCAACGCCGCGACAGTCGCAAAGATCATGACCAGCCAATAGGCCGCTTGCCCGACCAATCGCGAGGGATCGGTCTTCACCCCTCCGCGAAGGAGGGCGCCGGTGACCCCCAATCGATCGAACAACCGATCCAACCCCACCACACGCAGCAACCGTTCCAGTGCTTGGCTGGCGGTCCACGCCACCACGAGGCCCGCGAAGAAAATGATGGACATCGCCAGGAGGCTCGGCAACACCGCGAGGACCTGCCGCGCCATCAACTCTAGAGGGTCGAGGAGACCCTTCTCGAAAAATTCCTTCATAGTTCCCTCCTCCGGCCTCGACTACAGCCTGCCTTCAGATGGACGGAATTGCGACCATCAACTTGTGTGCGGTTCATTCCAACGCGCCACCAGGTACGACTTATCTTTTTCAAACGCCTGACAAAGCGCCTCAATACGGCCCTCCGCTTCGCTCGAGGTCAGCCCCTGGGTATCCAACACAAACGAGGCAGTCCGCCCCAGATACAACGGAGTGAATGCTTTCAGCACGTGATCTCGCGGCAACACACGATTGCGGTAGGCGACAGCCGCGTCATACACAACCCGAGCCCACAGGCTGTCTGCAATGCGAAAGTCCTGCAAGGCACAGGTTCCCAACGGCCGCAGGCTTTGCCTGGTCCCGGGCGCAAGGATTTGATCCCAGATTGCCCCCAAGTCGCTCAGCCCCTGCCGGAAGGTGCTGATCATGCGATCGACATTCACGTTGACCGGCTCCACGCCAACTTCGTACTGGAACCCGAACAACGGAACCGCGTTGGAGCCATCGGTCTTGCCCCACACCGCATAGTGATCTTCCATGAGAGCGAACACCGCACCGAGCACTTGCACCAGCATGGCCGACAAGTCGGCCGCCGGATCCTTGGGATTATGGATCTTGGCACCCAAAAAACTTTGGCAGACCCGCGCCCCGCTGGCGATGGCCTCGGTCGTCATCCAAATGTCGATGCCGAATTTTGCAACTTCCGACTCCCATACATGTTTGTCTAGATAGTGCTGAGCCAGTTGGCCGGAAAACCCAAAGTCGCCGCCGATCGGCTGTCTGATCCGGTGGCCGTAGAGCGTGCGGGTCAACGGATACACAATACTATTGGTGATCGTGCCGTCGTATTTGTGTCGCAGATAGTAGGGCGCGACGTAATCGAACCCCTGTTCAAACACTGGGCTCACCAGGAGTTCAATCCACTCCGGGGTAATGCTCCGCAAGTCCGAATCCACGACGGCACAGGCCTTGGCTTTCAACCGACGCGCGATTTCAAAGATCGTCCGAAACGCGCTGCCCTTGCCGGGAATACCGTGATACGGCGTAATGATTTTATGGAGCGAACTCTGTTGGTCCCCGATAAACAACGTCTTGAGGTCGACTACGGCCTGGGCGACCACATGCTGCGTGCCATCCGTGGACCCGCCGTCCGAATTCACCAAGACCGCGCGGGCGTCCGGAAAGTACTTGGCCAGGCCGGCACTCACCGCCTTGACCACATGACCGATCGTTTCGACGTTATTGAAACTGGGGATCCCGACCAAAATGTCCGTATGGGCAAATTGGTCAACCTGCGCTTCCGTTTCCGGTGTCAGGGGCGTGGTATGGACTACGTCAGGAAGATGGGAGCCAGGCGTCATACGTTCATCCCGCACGCCTCCGCCCTGGCAACACTGTTATGACAAGACCAAACGGAACCGGCGAAAGGCAGGTGTCTGTACTCATGTCTCTAAGCTAAGAGACACCATCTTACCCAACGATGTCAAGCCAATCGGCCGCGATGCAGGCAGCAATGGAAGGTGTTCGTGGAGACGAAGCGTAGGGGTCTGGAGGAAGCAGCGGCAATTATCCGGCATCCAAAATGACAATCTGCTCTCGCCGATCATGATTAAAGGGAGGCAACGGAAAATGCGCACTGACGAAATCGTTCAGACGGAGTTGATCGTCGGCATCCATGAGAATGGGATCGACCCCCAGGCGGGATTCATTCGCCCAACGAATCGTTGCGAGCCTCACAGAAAGCGGTTTCGGCTGCCCGGGAATATGCAGATGCAGCTGAAGGAGATCCCCCGCCTGCAACCCTTTGAGCCCGGTTCGCGACCAGCCGGGAATGGAAAGGTCCAGCATCCGGCCATTCCACACCAGCAGTCCATCTTCGGAACGCGACCCCGTACACTCGACGATAAAACGCGGGCGATTCTGTTGTTCCATCATGCCTCCAAGCAAATGCCTCGGCAGAATATGAAAAACAACAGATTGCAAGATAGTCCCCGAAAGTGGGGGATTCTCAGAGGCCGGGCAAGGGAGCGACGTGAACTTGCAGAACGACCGGAGCAGCGGAAGGCGGGAACAGCATCACCCTCCGGGTCAGGCGACGCGGGAGGAATCTGAAGACTTCAACACCGACTCCACGAACCGGTGAATGCGCGCTTCCGCGCTGGCGTTCATCCTGACGGTTTCCAGACCGAACACGCGATCTTGCACCCACTGAACGGTGACGCCTTCAACATCGATCGCCTTAGGCTGATCGGGCAGGAACACGCGCAGCGTGAGTTTCATGCCGACCGTGACCGGCTTGTCGCCCTCAATCCGCCAACCCTTGACGGAAAGATCACAGACCTTGCCGGTTCCGACCAGCCCATCTCCGAGGTAATAGAGAAAGCAGCTGACTGGTACGCGTGAATGGGAGCGAGTTTTGTGTGATTTAGCCATGGTGTTACGCAACGATGTTGGTCCCGGACGAGACGAACCCCGACCATGATCGAGTCTACTCAACTTGAGGGAAATGACCAAGGAGATTCTCGTTCCCGACACAGGGAGCCATCGTGATTCTCGGCTGGGTGTCGAGAGGAACAGCAGGGACGAGACTACACCAGGGCCGTCACGAACTGCTCAAGCCGAGCCCGTTCATCGGCTTTGATCGAATGGACTTCGATCCCGAATTCTTGGCCCCGCGACCAGCGCACGATTGCCTGATCCACAAAGACAGTGGGATGGTGATCCGGAAGAAAGATACAGAGCGTGACTACCGTCCCAGCTTCGACCGGATGCGTCCCATCAACTCGCCATCCGTTGAGAGAGAGATTCCAGGCCATACCGCTGCCTTGGAACTCATCGCAGGAATAGTAGACCGAACACTGGACAGGGAACCGACGGAAAGACCGCACCTGAAACCTGGTCCCAACCGTCGCCCGGGACCGAGAGGGGGCTAACGGAGCAAGATAGTTGTTACCACCAGTCATCATATTCCGGCCACAGAAATTCTGGCTCTGCGAAGTTTTGGTGAGCGGAGAGTGTCGAATTCCCCCGGACACCAGTTCCAACTAGCACAATCCACACCCTCTATCTCACACTTGATGCAGAAGTGGGCAAATTGTACGCGAATCCACAACCAGCCGCAACCAGGCATCAGAAGGGAATGAGCACACGAACAGACTCGTCTTGCGCACTGGAGCCGAGAACTTCCAGCCCCCGCGAAGAAGCCGAACGTGCGAGCAGGGACCTCCCGCATTGCGGAATGGGCCATGAAGGCTGTACTCGAACGGAAGCAACTATTTATTCCAGGGAGATAGGCGAAGGACGAACGCGTACACTTCCTTATAACCTGTACAAGAAGACAGCATTGACTGGCTGCAGACAAACGCCCATCGGGCGATTCCTGAGATCCCATAAACTTTTTCGAACCTGGGCGGAAACAACCCCCCGCCATCCATGCGTTCTGCACGCCTGGAATCAAGATGAGAAGGTATACTGTTTCGTCCTGTATATCGAACATCCACTTGAGGGAGAACGGCGATGCGAAACCCTATGGATGTGCCTTATCGATTCATGTTGCTCTGTGCCGGCCTCCTGCTCGTCGGCTGTGCAGGGCCACCGCGATCATATCCAGTTGGAGACATGCCCATGTCCGGCCCTCTCCCCCTCAAGGAAACCACCACGTTGGACACGTCCTGGGAAAGAGAGTTCGGGCTTGTCCAAGGGGTCAAAGCGAGTGGACTCGTGTTTCTCTCAGGTCAAATGAGCATAGATGAGAACGGCGTTGTCGTCGGGAAGGGCAGCATGGAAGCGCAGATGCGACAGGCCTATGCCAATGTCGAAAAAGTGCTGCAACAATTCAATCTCACCATGAACGATGTGCTGGAAGAAACGTTGTGCGTCACGGACATACCTCCGGCTCTCACGGTCGGGCCAAAGATTCGACGGGACGTCTATACCGGCCCGCCTGCCGTCGCGAGCACGATGATCCAAGTGCAACGGCTCGCCTTCGCCGACGCCATGGTCGAGATTCGAGTCGTTGCGAAGTCTGGACTCACTGCCGGATCACGTTCCGGAGGGTCATCATCGGATGATTCGCCACGGCATGGAGGTCGCGGAGGAGGGCGAGGACGAAGCGGAGGATATGGAGGAGTCTCTCCCGATTGATCAGGAAGCATCTCGCGGGGCCGCCCACAAGAGGCCGGCCCCGCGACGCCACACTACCCACCTCTATGCAATCACATTGACTTGGCTGGTCGCACTAGGCTGCGAGGAGGACACGCTGGCTCCCGTAGCCTGTTGATACTTGCTCAGCAAGTCATTCGCGATGCTCTGTGCGAGCTTGTCGATGAAGGAGTCCCCCGTTGCACTGGAGCTCACCGAAGCTGGCGTGGCTGATCCGGCCTCGGGCGATCCCCCATTCTCGGTGGCCTGCTGCAGATCGGAGAGAATCGATTCGGCAAGCCGATCTACGAAAGAACCGCCATCTTGCTCACCTCGATGATGATGGTGATGATGACGGCCCTGTGTGCCAACGGCGCCAGAAGGCTGCGACGAATCGGACACTTGCGAAACCTGGCTCGCATTGAGCTGAGCGGCCTCCTGGGAAATCGACGCGGTATCACCGGATGGCTGACAGCCACACGACGATGCACTGCCCTTCGAAGATCCGGCACCGGAAAGATACGATTGAAGCCACTGTAGGACCGGCGATGACCCGACACTCGAGATAGACATACCATCTCCTGGGTGAGCAGAGAATCCTGCAGTCCGTGCGTGGTGACTCTCTAGCGTGGAGAAACGAGCAGCGAGTCCATGTGCCGCCCACGGCGCCTCTTCGGTCGATTGGACCAAGGTCTTGAGAGACACGCGCAAGAAGCACGCCTACTAATCGAGAACGGCCACACCACGAACGGGCGCGAGAACCGGCGATTCTTTCGTCAAACGCCCAGACCACTAGGAAAAAATTGCCTCCTCAGGAGCATGAACGGAGTGACTGGGCAAAAAGCGCCTGCGGCCCGTTCCTGTGGCACGGCCGGCAATCTCTCCTTGGCCATATTGGAGACTCTTGCGGCATGAATCTGCCTCCGCAACCAAGCCTTCGCTGAGCAGATGAGCTTCGGGAATGACCCAGACACACACGGCGAACTCGTGCGTTCAGAACCGGCTTCGACCTCTCAGTCCGGCTCTCAGACTTGTCGTAGAAACTCGAGCACAGGCTGAGGGATCGGCAGAGGCAACGATAGGATGAGACCACCGCGATTGGTGGTCTACGGGAAGGATCAAATGGGGCTGCTCGTCCTTTCAGGTGACTATGGAACTGAGAGACACCTGATTCCGGGAGGCAACAAACAGGCGGTCGACCGACTCGATACTCCGGCCGCGGCATGGTTTGGCGGGGCCCAATCCGAAACCCCGGCGCAACCAGCGCAACCGGGGCCAGTGACTGGGTTCTCAGATTACTCGATGTATCAAGGAGTTACGGAGAGAACGGTTGGGGTGAGTGACGGGTTTCGAACCCGCGACCTCCGGATCCACAATCCGGCGCTCTAACCAGCTGAGCTACACCCACCACACACAATGCCTCAGGGAGCGCGCATCATAGCAAACCGCGAAGAACAGTCGCAACCGCCCCGCCCGACGATGGTATGATGCACCTCGGGTGAGGAGCGGGCGAATGAGAATTCCTAGGCTTGCTGTCCAACCCGGCGATCGAAGGCTGCCTGCATTTCGGCCAAAATCGCTGCCGCCGCAAGCGCCGGATCTTGTGCGTCTCGAATGGGTCGGCCGACCACCAAATAGTCGGCACCGGCCGCAATGGTCTGAGTCGGGGTGGTCGCCCTGGCGTGATCGTCGGTTCCGGTTCCCGTCGGCCTGATTCCCGGGGTGACGATGATCAGGTCCGGCCCCACCTTGGCCCGAATCGCCTCGGGCTCTTCTCCCGATGCGACGACACCATCACAGCCTACTTCCGCCGCCAACAGCGCGCGGGCCGTCACCAGATCCCTGACGCTCCGCTGAATCCCCATGTCTTGCAAATCGGCTCCATCGAAGTTGGTCAAGACGGTCACCGCGAGCAGTTTGAGGTTCGACTGCCCCCGCCCCTGCACGGCAGCGAGCAGTGCCTTGCGATTCGCATGCACGGTCAAAAACGTCGCGCCCATGGCGGCAACCCTGGCCGTCGCACGCCGAACAGTTTCTTCAATATCAAGAAATTTGAGATCCAGAAAGACACGTTTGCCGCGGTCCACCATTGTTCGCACAATGTCGGGCCCCGCCACCGTGTAGAGTTCCAGCCCAACCTTCACAAAGCGCACGTGATCTCCCATACGATCGACCAGCCGTTCCGCCTCGGCCGCCGAAGGGACATCCAGTGCGACTATCAACCGATCTCGAGCATCAATTTGCATCTTCATAACTCCGCCACAGCCACCGGGGGAGTCCCCAGCAACCCGACGCACTCCTTTCCGTCGTGTCTTCTCCTTGACCTGCCTTCTCCACCTGTGCTACAAGCTCAAGCTTTGAACGTAGGAGATTCCGTATGCCTGTTGTCCACAAATCCACGATTCGACGTGCCCGTCAATCCGAGAAGCGTCGGTTGCGCAATCGCGCCACCCTCAGCTCGGTCCGAAGCATCCTTCGCAAAGTTCAGGATGCGATCGCAGCCAAGAAGCCTGACGAAGCGAAGGCGACCTTGCGCGATGCGACGGCAGCCCTGGGCAAAGCGGTCACCAAAGGTGTCCTTAAGCCCAACACGGCCTCACGCCGCGTGTCCCGGCTTGCTGTTCGAGTGAACGCGCTCATCGCTTCCGCGTCGTAATCGTTCTGACATTCGACACCGGCCTCGCCCCAGACGGTCGCGGGGCCGGTGGTATCGCTTGTGCTCGCTCCGCCGCTGCCGCCGGTTTCGATGCCGGTCCGCAGAGTCGGAACAGCAGGTCTTCCATCACACGGACCGGGCTGCTCCCGCTCCCGCCTTTAAGCTTGGAATCGGTTTCCAAAAACCAGTGAAATGCCTGCGTCAACTGCGCGTCGGGGAATTGGGCGAAGAAGCCACGTAGTCGTGACGGGTCCATCCGGAACGTCCGCGCCGCCTCCCCCTCACGCCCTCCCGCCTTCATCTGGTCTTTCAATTTCCACAGTCGCCGATACTGCCAGATCAACGCGCCGAGGATGCGCAATGGCGCCTCCCCATTCTCGACATTGCGCGCCAGGATCCGTATCGCCCGCCCGTGATCGTGAGCCCCGATGGCGTTCAGCAGATCAAACACCGACACGCCTGGCTCGGTCCCCCGCAACGCCTCCACCTCTGCCGCCTGGACGCTTCGCTCGGACGACACATAGGCCGCCAGTTTCTCCAACTCCCGCTTCACCGCATAGAGCGATTCGCTGCCCACTTCCTTGAGCAACTGAACCGCATCGTCCTGAAGGCGCACCCCCAGGGCCGCGGCTTCCTGCCGAATCCATGTGGAAAGCTGCGCCTCTCGTAACGGCGCACAATTGACCGACACCGCCTGCTTCGTCAGCGCCTGCGTCCACTTGAGGCGCCCATCCAACTTGACCGCCACCACAATCAGGGTCGTCGTGTCATTCGGAGCCGAGAAATAGGGCAGGAGTTTGTCTCCCTCGCGAGCCGGAAGCTTCTCCACAGACTTGTAGACCACGACACGTCGCTCGGCGAACACTGGAATCTCCGCCGCGCAGGCCAACACATCCTCAATCGCCGAGTCGTCGCCATGAAAGATGTCGTAGTTGAATCCGCTGTCCGCTGCCACGCCCAAGGCGGCAGTTCGAAGGGCAGCCACGGAGTGGTCACGGAGGTAATCCTCCTCGCCGACAACCGCATAGAGCGGTGCGACTCCGTCGCGCGCAAGCGCCTGAGGCAACTCTAAACTCGTAACCGAGGCACCCATCCGTGACAGCCCTCCCGTATCTCTATCGCACCGACTCCGGCTGCGGCGGGTTACCCTGGCCGGCCTCCGCCTTCACCGGGCGCTTCAGCACCTTGTCCAGTTCGCCCGCATCCAGAAACAGCAGGAAACGGGAGGCAAGATCTTCCGCCACAAATCGCCCCGCCTGCTCCAAGGCCCGATTCTGCAGCACGCGATTGAATTGCAGATCCTGGGTGAGAAAAAACTCCGACGTGCCCTTGGCGACCTGCGACCAGACCACCCGCTTGGTCTTTGCATCCTCGATTTTTACGCTCACCAGCATTTCCACGCGGCTTTCAAACGTGGTGGTTTGGTCGAAACTCAAGGTCGGCAGAAGAATTTGCATGATCTGCCCGGACAAGAACAGGTCGGCACCGGCCGAAGGACCCACAATCTCCGCCCCTGCCCCCGCGGAGAATTCCCGACGAAGATAGTTGGCGAGCTTGATTTCAAAATTCGGCTCATAGGTAGTATTGGAGATCGGCAGAATGGCCAATCGCGGGGTCTGCGTGCGCTTGGTGGTCGTTTCCGGGGCGCCGCCGACCGTTGGACCTGCGCCCTGCACTCGAAACTGATACCCGCAGGCACTGAGCGACAGGCTCATCGCCAGGGCACAGGCCATACGAAACACATGCCCAGGGACGGCCGAGCCATCCCAAACGCGAGAGTCCGTTCTTCGTGGTTCCAGACGCACCGCTTCACACCACAAAATTGATCAACTTCTTCTCGACGTAAATGACCTTTTTCGGCTCTTTCCCCTGCAGCCATTCGGCGACTTCTTTCCGGGCGAACGGCTCCAGCTGCTCGCGTAATGCCCCGGCATCGACCTCCAACTTTCCGCGCAGCTTCCCGTTGACCTGAACCGGTATCGTCAATCGATCGCTGACGACCAGTGCCGGATCGAACTCCGGCCAGGGCTGCTGGCCCGCGCTTGGCGCATGACCGAGACGTTCCCAGAGCTCCTCACTGAGATGGGGGGCAAACGGCAGCAGCAGTAAGACGAACGGTTCCAATAATCCGCGAGGCCGCTGATCCAACTTGGTCATCTCGTTCGTAAACACCATCATCTGCGAAATGGCCGTGTTGAATCGCAGCGCCTCGATATCGTCCGTCACCTTCTTGATGGTGTAGTGCAGCAACCGCTGCTGCTCCGGCGTCGGCGCCGCACCTGTCACCGCCACACTCAGCGTGCCATCCTCAGCGACCATCAGTCTCCACACACGATCCAGAAATCGTGTAATACCTTCGACGCCGCGCGTGCTCCACGGCTTCATGGATTCCAGCGGCCCCATGAACATTTCATACAGGCGCACCGCATCGGCACCGAACTGATCGATCATATCGTCCGGGTTGACCACGTTGCCGCGCGACTTCGACATCTTCTGATTGTCTTCCCCCAACACGATGCCCTGGTGCACCAGCTTCTTGAACGGTTCGGGGGTACTGACCACTCCGGCATCGAACAACACCTTGTGCCAGAACCGGCTGTAGAGCAGATGCAGCACCGCATGTTCGCTGCCGCCGATGTAGAGGTCCACCGGCATCCAGTACCGTTCCTTCAGCGGATCAACCATCTGACGGGAATTCTTCGGGTCGATGAACCGCAGGTAATACCAGCAGGAGCCGGCCCACTGCGGCATGGTGTTCGTCTCGCGCCGCGCCGGCTTGCCGGTGACAGGGTCCGTGGCCTGCAACCAGTCTTCAAGATTGGCCAACGGGCTCTCGCCGCTCCCGGAAGGCTTGAAGTTCTTTGTTTCGGGCAAGGGCAACGGCAACTGCTCTTCCGGCAGCGGCCTGGGCTCTCCGTCCACCCACACGATGGGAAAGGGCTCACCCCAGTAACGTTGCCGGGCAAACAACCAGTCCCGAAGTTTATAGTTGACGGTCTTCTTCCCCTTCCCGGCAGCTTCCAACCAGGCAGTCATTTGGGGGATCGCTTCGCTAGGCAGCAGGCCATCGATTGAGCAGGACCCGTCGGGCGTGGTGGAGTTGATGACACGGCCGCGATCCGTATCGACGAAGGCAGCCTTGTCGACCTGTCCACCTTGAATCACTTCTCGAATCGGGAGCTGGTACTGCGTGGCAAACGCCCAATCGCGTTCATCATGGGCCGGCACGGCCATGATCGCGCCGGTGCCGTAACTCATCAGCACGTAGTCGGCGATCCAAATCGGCAGACGTTCTTGATTGGCGGGGTTGATGGCATAGCCGCCGGTGAAGACGCCGCTCTTGACCTTCTCCAATTCCTGGCGCTGCAAGTCGCTCTTGCGCGCGGCCGCTTCACGATAGTCTTTCACCCGCGTGCGCTGCGAAGGCGTCGTCACCACATCGACCAGGGGATGCTCGGGAGCCAGAACCATATACGTAGCGCCGAAGAGCGTATCGGGGCGGGTGGTAAAAACGCGCAGATTGCCCGGCACATCAGCAAGCGCGAAATCGACCTCGGCACCGATGGAGCGCCCGATCCAGTTCTTTTGCATCTCCAGCGTACTGGTCGGCCATTCAACGAGACTCAGATCTTCCAACAACCGCTCCGCGTAAGCGGTGATTTTCAGAACCCATTGTCGCATCGGTTTGCGGATGACATCGAATCCACCGACTTCGCTCTTCCCGTCGACGATTTCCTCATTGGCCAGCACCGTCCCCAACGCCGGGCACCAATTGACCGGGACCTCGGCCACATAGGCCAGCCCGCGCTCGAACAGCCGGAGGAAAATCCACTGCGTCCACCGGTAGTAATCCTGATCGGTGGTGCTGAGCTCACGATCCCAATCGTAGGAGAGCCCGACGCGCTTCATCTGCCGTTTGAAGGTCGCAATATTTTGCGCCGTGGTGATGGCGGGATGGACACCGGTTTTCACGGCATACTGTTCAGCCGGCAGCCCAAACGCGTCCCAGCCCATGGGATGCAGCACATTAAACCCGCGCATCCGTTTATACCGGGAGACGATGTCAGTGGCGGTGTACCCTTCCAGGTGCCCGACGTGCAGGCCGGACCCAGAGGGATACGGGAACATATCGAGACAATAAAACTTCGGCTTCGAGGGATCATCCGACGCCCGAAAGGGGCGATGTGTCTCCCAATAGGTCTGCCACTTCGACTCGACAACCTGGTGATCGTATGATTTGCTCATCCTGCTCACATGAAACGCGAGGCGCCCATTCGCACTCGGCGAGAGAACGGACGACTCTAGCATACGCGACACGGAGCGACAAGGATGAGACCGGCGAATGAGGGCCCTCGGGCCCCCTCCACGCCCCTTGATCCCCGGCCCGACTCCTGGTCAAATGCTCGAAGGTATCGAGACACTCAGTACCTGTTCTCATCGACCATCGGAATCCATCCCACGCCATGTACGCGACCTACATCTTCCCCCGCCTCATGGATTGGGTGCTTCGGGGCGAGCGCTTCCAAGCCCAGCGACAGCGACTACTCGCCGCAGCCCATGGGAACGTGGTGGAGATCGGCTTCGGCACCGGACTGAACCTGCCGCACTATCCTCGAACTGTCACCGACCTGTATGCCGTCGACCCCGCCCCCCTGCTTCCCCAGCGTGTGGCGCAGCGGGTTGCGCAGGCCCCGTTTCCGGTCCGTCTCCAACATGTGAGTGCCGAGGAACTGCCATATGAGCCCGCCACATTCGACTGCGCGGTCAGTACCTTCACGCTCTGCACGATCCCGGACCCATTGCGCTCGTTGCGCGAGGTTCGACGGGTGCTCAAGCCCGATGGGCGGTTCCTGTTCCTGGAGCATGGCCGAAGCGACGATCCCATCACCGCCCGATGGCAAGATCTCCTCAATCCGTTGCAACGTCGGGTGGCCTGCGGCTGCAACCTCAACCGCCAGATCGATCGGTTAGTGGTCGAAGCAGGTTTTCACCTCGAACAGCTTGACCGTGAGATCCTCTCCGGCGTGCCCAGGATCGGCGGAGAGTTGTATCGTGGCACCGCCATTCCCTAGCACCATCCCTTAATGGGAACCAACGACGTTCATCAAATTGTATCCCTCACGGCAATTTTGTAGACTGCAGTCTATGGCGCACATGCCTTGCAGTCGTCCTTCCCCAAGACGGGAGTGATCCCGATGGCTTCCACGCAACCAGTTCCACTGGACCGTCCCTCCTCGACCGCGTCACTCACACACGCCGCCGATGCGGCCATGGAAGCCAACCTGATGCTGCAGCGAGTCACGCTGCTCTATGAGGGTATGCCGGCGGCCCTCGCAGCCGGACTCGGCTGTGCGCTTGCGCTGGTCGTCGTCGATTGGCAGGTCCTCCCGCAGAACTGGCTGCTGGCGTGGCTGACCTACCATATGATCCTCTCCACCGGGCGATACCTCCTCGCACGATCATTCAGAGCCACCAAACCGACCACCTCTACGAGCCAACGCTGGCACCGCGCATTTCTGACCGGAACGACTCTCGCCGGACTGGGATGGGGTGCGTCGGCGCTGATCCTGTTTCCCGAGTCTTCTCCCACGCATCAGGTGTTTCTGGCGTTCGTACTCGCCGGGGTCTCCGCCGGCGCCTCATCCACTCTGGCCGCGCGCTTCGATGCGTTTCTCTCGTTCGCCCTTCCGACTCTGACGCCGCTCATTCTGCGGTTTTTCTTCCTCAACCATGAGCACGCGCTGCCCATGGCGATCTGCACCCTCTTGTTTTCCCTGCTCATGATCTACACCGCGTCCCGAACCTCGAACACCGTGCTGGAAACCCTTCGGCTGAAATATCACAACGCCCAACTCGTGGATCAACTCGCCTCACAACTGGAGGAAGGGGAACAAACCGCGCTGCGTCTGAACGTCCATTCCGAACACTATCGCTTCATCATGGAGTATGCGCAGGACATCATTTACCGCACCGACCGGAGCGGCCGCTTGACCTTCATCAATCCCGCCGTCATCCGCCTGCTGGGCTATCACGAGACCGAGATGCTCGGCCACCGCGCGCTGGACCTGGTACACCCGAGCTACCGCCGTACCACGGAACATTTCTATATCCGGCAATTCCTCCGGAAACTCCCCAGCACCTACTACGAATTTCCAGTGGTGACCAGACGCCTTCAGACGCTGTGGGTCGGCCAAAACGTGCAGCTCCTGCTGCGCGACCAGGAGGTCATCGGATTTCAAGCGGTGATGCGTGACATCTCCGCACGCAAGCAAACCGAGGAAGCGTTGCGCTTCAGCCAGGAGCGCTATCGGGCGCTGTATGAGAGCAGCCCTGAAATGTTATTGACCGTCGACTCCAAAGGCAACCTCCTCACGGTCAATGCCACTGCCGCCGCCGAATTGGGGTATGACGCCGACGCATTGATCGGTCAGCCCGTCTCCCTCATCGTCCACGCAAACGATCAGGCCAAGATGCAGCAGCATTTTGATGACTGTCTTGCCCGGCCTGGCGACGTGCTCCGTTGGGAGTTCCGGAAAATCCGGAAAGACGGAAGCCACATCTGGGTGAGAGAAGCCGCCCGCGCTGTTCGGAATCCGGACGGCCGATTCGACATCGTCATCGTGTGCGAAAACGTGACTGAACGAAAAGGCATGGAAGACGCCCTAACCCATACACGCCAGCTCCTCGAATCGATCGTCGAACACATCCCTCATATGGTCTTTCTGAAAGACGCGCTGGAGTTGCGATACGTCCAATTCAACAAAGCGGGCGAGCAGCTGACCGGCCTCCCGCGTGAAGCGCTCCTGGGAAAGAACGATTTCGACTTCTTCCCTCGGGAACAGGCGGAATTTTTCACCGCGCGGGATCGCGAAGCGCTGACGGGCGGCGCCATGCTGGACATTCCGGCCGAACCGATCCAGACGAAGGATCACGGGCTGCGTTGGCTCCATACCAAGAAACTCCCTCTGTACGACCACGCCGGCGTGCCACGGTACCTTCTGGGCATCTCGGAAGACATCACGGACCAGAAGCAGCGACAGGAAATCGAACAGCTCCGCTTGGGGCAACTCGCGACGCAACAGACGGTCCTCCACAAACTGGCCGAAGACCCGGCCATTCATAGCGGACACCCGCAACAGGCGTTCCCCGCGATGACTGAACATGCCGCCGCCACCTTCGCCGTCGAACGGGCGAGCATCTGGCTTTTCGACGAGGCCCAAACAACGCTGATCCTTCAAGACCTGTTCGAAGCCACACCGAAACGCCACCTGCGTGGGGCCACCCTGTCCACCGCCCAATACCCGGCATACCTGCGAGCACTGGAAACCGAACCCTATTCCCTGGCCGCCCATGCGGCCCAAACCGACCCACGCACCTGCGAACTCAGCGCTTCCTATCTGGCTCCGCTCGGCATCGTCGCCATGCTGGATGCCCCGATCCGCCGTCACGGGCGCGTGGTCGGAGTCTTGTGCCTCGAGCATATCGGCCCGCCGAAATCCTGGACCAGCGAGGAAGAAGCGTTCGCTGCCTCCCTGGCCGCCATGGCCACCCTCACACTCGAAGCCGCCGACCGACGGCAGGCGCAAGAAGCCCTGGAGCAACATGTCCGTGAGCGCACCGGTGAGTTGCGACGCATGACCGCGCACCTGCAGACCATCATCGAAGAATCCCCGCTGGCAATGATCGAACTGGACCAGGCCGGACACGTCACGACCTGGAATGCCGCCGCCACCTCGCTGTTCGGATGGACCAAAGAGGAAGTCCTTGGACAGGAACTCCCGTACGTGCCGTCCGGACAAGAGCGGGAGTCCGATGAATTGTGGAATTCGGTCATGAGCGGGGGCGCGCCACGCGGCCTGGAGCTGCGCCGCAAACGAAAAGATGGCAGCCTCATCGACGTCAACATGTGGGGGACACTGCTTCAAGGCCCGGGCAGCCAGACAACCGGATCGATCGGATTTTTCATCGACGTGACTCAACACAAACAACTGGAAGAGCAACTCCGGCAAGCCCATAAGATGGAAGGCATCGGACGACTCGCCGGCGGCGTCGCCCACGACTTCAACAATCTTCTGACCGTGATCAACGGATGCGCCACGCTCGTCCTGGAACAGGTGCGGACTGAAGATCCGTTGCGCCGCTCGCTGACTGAAATCCTGACTGCCGGTCAACGGGCGGCGGCACTGACCAGGCAACTCCTCGCCTTCAGCCGAAGACAAGTCCTCACCTTTCAGACCTTCAACTTGAACGAAGCCCTGGCCTCCATCGGTTCGATGATCGAGCGGCTGATCGGGGAAGATATCACCCTCATTCGGGATCTGACACCGAAACCGTGCATCATCCGCGCAGACCGGGGGCAAATCGATCAAGTGATCTTGAATCTGGCGGTCAATGCAAAGGATGCCATGCCGCATGGCGGAACGTTGACGCTGGGGACGCGCATCCTGCTCATCACTGAGGATTCGCCGGTGCCGCATCCCGCCCTGCTTCCTGGAAGCTACACACACCTGTCCGTCCGCGACTCGGGTATGGGCATGGACCGGGCCACCCTGTCGCATATCTTTGAGCCATTCTTCACGACCAAGGAAGAGGGCAAGGGAACTGGCCTGGGACTGGCGACGGTCTATGGGATCGTCAAACAAAGCCAGGGCTTCGTCTTTGCCGACAGCAACCCGGGCGAGGGCACTACGTTCGATATCTACTTTCCCTCAGCCGAGGCCCCTCAGCTGGCCGCCCCGCCACCTCCCGCCTCACGACCACATTGCGGGCATGAAACCATTCTGCTGGTGGAAGACCAACAAGCCGTCAGGCTGTTACTCACCCACGCCCTGTCGGACTATGGGTACACCTTGCTGGAAGCCTCCAGCGGACAGGAAGCGTTGCGGCTCGTCGCCGCAGCGAAGACACCGATCCACATCCTGCTCACCGATGTGGTCATGCCACAGATGACGGGGCCGGCATTGGCCGAACGCCTCCGTCAGCAATGGCCGGATCTGCGGGTGTTGTTCATGTCGGGGTATGCGGAAGGGAGTGTGCTACCGACATTTCTCGCCGAACCGGGCACCGGCTTCATTCAGAAGCCGTTCCTGCCCACGGAACTGGCGAGGAAATTGCGCGAACTGCTCGATCCGGCCAAGTGACTCACCCGCACCGGAAGGCGGAACAGCGGGGCCGCCCTACCGCGACAAAATCGACTGAAACGTTTCGATGGAGTGAAATCGCGAGGAAGGGATTGCGGACGCCTGCGAGCTCGACTTCGAACGGTGATAGATGCGGCCGATACCAAACTGCGCCGCCGCCGCGAGACATTGCTCGTCGTCATCGATGTAGAGCGCGCGTGACGGCTCGAATCCGACCAACTCTCGGCACGTCGGCCAGTATTCAGACCGCATCTTGAGCCACCCCACCTCAAAGGCGTCCACGATACGATCGACCCGCCGATCCAGACCGGTCTTGGCGGCTTTGACCTCGACTCCCGCCCGATGCGCATTGGTGAGAATCGTCACGCGTTTGCCCAATCGCCGCAACGACGTCAAAAATTCCTCCGCGTCGGGAAGAAACCCGATCATATGGTCGAGTTCCCGATGCATCGCCACCACGTCGATATCCACTTGCTCCGTCCAATAGTGCAGATCCGTCCAGGCCAGCTCACCCTCCACGGAACGATACATCCGCATCAATCGGTCGCGGGCTTCGTCGAAGGGCAACGCATGTTTCACCGCATACCGTCTCGGCAACTCCTCCTCAAAAAAGAAGTTGTCGAAATGACGGTCCAGCAACGTGCCGTCCATATCGAGCAGGACATCGTCGATCTCGTTCCAGTCGAGCGTGTGGGGTGCCCGATCGGACTGATTGTGGTGCATGGTCACAGTATAGCGGAGACCGGCGGAACAAGACGAGTGATTGTGTTCGTTGAAATCTCTGTGATACCGTCCTTCACCATGCCACGCCCCAAAACCGCTCGTGGACCCGTTGCGCCGCTGTTCACGCTTGAAGGCGGTCGACTGCCCATTATCGCCCTGATCGGACGGCCCAACGTCGGCAAATCGACGCTGTTCAACCGCATTCTCGGCACCAGAGCCGCGATTGTGGACGACGTGCCGGGCGTGACGCGCGACCGCAACTATGCCGATACCAGCTACCGCAATCGGCACTTCCGGCTGGTCGACACGGGCGGCCTCGATCCGACGGCCCACGAAGGCATGTTGTCCTTAATCCGGCAACAATCCCAACTCGCCATTGCCGAAGCCGATATTCTCGTGCTCGTCCTCGATGCCCGAGCCGGCCTGACCCCGCCGGACGAAGAAGTCGTCCACACCTTGCGCGGAACGGACAAGCCCGTCTTTTATGTGGTCAACAAAGTGGATACCCCGAAGGCCGATCCGCTCGTCTCCGACTTCTACCGCCTGGGCCAGGAACAACTCTATCCCCTGTCCGCCGAACATGGGATCGGCGTCGCCGAATTGCTCGACGACCTCTTGCCTCACATGGTGGAGTTGGCCGGCGAGGAGACTGCGTCGGAGATCCCCCGGATTGCGATCGTGGGACGTCCGAACGTCGGGAAATCCACCCTCGTCAACTCGGTTCTCGGGGAAACACGCGTCGTCGTCAGCGATGTGCCTGGAACTACGCGAGATCCGGTGGACTCGGTCGCGACGTTCAAAGATCGACAGTATGTATTGACCGACACCGCCGGCATCCGTCGTCGAGGCCGCGTGGAGCGCGGCATTGAAGGCTATAGCGTCGCCCGATCCTTGCGTGCCATCGGCCGTTCGGACGTGGCAGTGCTCCTCCTCGACGCCGAAGAAGGCGTGACCGAACAGGACACCAAGATCGCCGGCCTGGTCCTCAAACAAGGACGAGCCTGCATCCTGGTCGTAAACAAGTGGGACCTCAAGGCCGACGACGTGAGTGCCCGTGAAGCCTACAAGCAAGACCTCGAACGACGCTTTCCCTTTCTTGCCTGGGCTCCCGTGCTCTTTATTTCTGCCCTGGAGCAGGATTTCTTGCGCGGCCTGTTTGCCCTGATCGACCAGGTCTACCTGTCATTCTGCAAACGGGTTCCCACCGGCAGCCTGAATCAATTTTTCCAGGGCCTCTTGGAGGAACACCCGTTGCCGGTGCGAAAAGGCAAACCGGCCAAGGCCAGCAAGTCGGCCTTCATGACGCAAGTTGCGACACGTCCCCCGGCATTTGCGCTGTTTGTGGGACACCCGGACAACATGACCCCGGCCTATCTGCGCTTCCTCGAGAACCAAATCCGGAAGGAGTACCATTTTTCCGGGACCCCCATTCGGTTGATGATCCGAAAAAAGTGACGCGGCGTTCCGGCGAGTGGCCCCCTACAGTTCGCCACGCCTGATCCTTGGCGACACCAGCCTCGCAGCAGCCGGCTTCGAGGGCCTTTCATCTTGACTCACACCGACCGGCATGTTATTCGCACAGGAGACGTTGTACGCCACGCACGATCCGGCAGGACCCGTCACTCCCAGGAGAGGACCGGTTTCTCCCCCGCACAATCGGCGTCACACCATTTCCACACAGAACCAGTCGATGAACACTATGGCTACCTTCGTGCATTCCCATCAGCGATCGTTGCTTCTCTCACTCCCGTTGCGCATGGGTGTTTCCCTGTTGTGCCTGACGACACCGACCTGGGCAGACACGGCCACACCGCTCATTGAACCGCCACCGCTGGCCGAATCCGGCGAATCCCCCGCTCCGCCCATCGAGACGGAAGGAGCCGCGCCCGAGATGGTGGCCCCTCAGGCCCCGGTTTCGCCGTCCGTGCAGGTCTCCGGCTCAATCTGGCGGTCCAAACCCGGAATCATTTTCCTGCAGACCCCGATCGGCCCGCTCTCGCTCAGTTCAAAAAGCACGCTGCGGGACATCAAAAATTCCCACAAGATCACGCTCTACGTCCATGGCACCACCACCGTCGTCGATATACGCGAGCGGGGCGTCGACAAACTGGTGCACCGCTACGTGACGGGGATGCCTAACTTCACGACTCCGGATAAACATGCCGTCGAGCTCTGGACCCCAGACGGCGAACGGTCGTTCACGCTCGGCGCGTATGAATCCAAAATCGCCGGCCGTTCGGACCAACAGCCGTTTACCGTCGAAGTCGACGGAGCGGGAACCGTTCGCGGCCTACACGACGTGCAGTTCGATCTCCAGGTCAACCAGATTCCCCGCACCGCCTCAGCCGTCCGCCTCTTGCTGAACGGAACCGTCTCCAAGCTGAAGTCGAACTATGTCTTTCTTAAAACCCCGCTTGGCATCGTCACTGTCAGCGCAAAAACCGGGGTCCGGAACGCCAAGGTAGGGCAAGAGATGTCGGTCTGGGTCCAGGACCGGCATGTGGCCATCGATCTCTACCAAGACGGTCTCTCCACCCCCTCGCGCCGATTCCTGTCGGGCCCGCTGGCGTATGAAGACGGACAGACCGCGCTGATCATGCACACTCCCGAAGGGACACAATCCATCCCCCTCACACAACGACCGTCGTCCCTGTCAGCCATGAAAGAAGGCCTGCCGATCACCGTGGAATTAGGACAGCAAGGCGAACTCGTCGACATCCGTCGCGTTCCCTAACCGTCGGTGCAGCCACATGGAGTCGAATCTCGCTCCCTTGACAGGATTCCAACCCCGCCCGTAGACTTCCCTCCGCGTATGGCAGCACGGAAGCACAGTCATCACGGCTCTACAGACGGCCATGACGCCTCCCCCGCCGCATCTCGTCCGTTCGACCAACTCTACCGCGACAACGTCGATGTGATGTATCGCTTTGCCTATCGTCTCTGTGGCGAAGCAGAAGCGGCCAAGGACCTGGTCCAAGAGACCTTCCTCAACGCCTACCGCGCCTACGACCGCTTCCGCGGGGACTCGCAGGTCTCGACCTGGCTCTATGCCATTGCCTCCCATGCCTGCCAACGCATGCGGCGCAAGCGAAAGGGGGAACCGGAACGAGAGTTATCCCTCACCGAGTTCATCCCGACGTCCGAGGGCGAATTTTCCCTACAGATCCCCATGGAAGGCCTGAGCCCTCAGGAAGCGCTGGAAAATAAGGAACTGCGGCAGATTCTCGACCGGGCCATCGCCAAGCTGCCGCGCAAATACCGCATGGTCCTGGTCTTGCGCGACATGGAAGGGTTAAGTGCCAAAGAGGTCGGCAGCATTCTCGGACTGAACGAGCGCGCCATCAAGTCCCGGCTACACCGCGCCCGCTTGTTTGTCCGGAAAGAACTCAGCGGAAACGGCCTGACGGCAGAAGGGCACGAGGGCATTACCACCCGGCACTGAGAGTTTGGTATAGTCAAGAAGACGCAACCACCATGGCAGACCGCGTACGCACATATCCAGGCAGCCGCAAGCCGACCCCTCACCAGGGTCACGGCAAGCGAAATTGTGTGAAGGTCCTCGAACGCCTCTCAGCCTACCTGGACAACGAATTGTCGAGCGATGTGTGTTCGGAGATTCGCATGCACCTCGGCGATTGCCCGAATTGTGAGGTGTTTCTCGACTCCCTACGCCAAACGGTCCGCCTGTGTCAGCATCGCCCTGCCCCGCCGCTCTCCGAAAAAGATCGTACCGCCCTGCGGCGACAGATTTTAAAAGCTACCGAAGCGGTGTAGCCGGTCGTGATGGCGGCGCTCCACAGCCCGACGAAGCCTGCGTCGCCGTGCGCTGACTGTTACACAACCGCCGATTTACCCGCGCACCCCACCACCAGATCTCGTCGCATGAGGCTGTCCGACCGCCTCTTCCTCGTGCTGCTGCTCTGCGGGAGTGGAAGCGGGGTGCTGCTGGCTCAACCATCGGGCACGCTTGATCGCGGCCACACCGTCTACCGTGAACATTGTGTGGAGTGCCACGGGGAAGGCGGGAAGGGCGACGGCCCTAAGGCCCCGTTTCTCTCGCCGCGCCCGGGGAATCTCGTGTCGGCAGCCACCTCCGCCAAAACCGATAAGGAACTGCTGCGCACGATCGCGCAAGGCAAGCCCCGCACCGCCATGCCCGCCTGGCAGGACCGATTAGCGGCGGAAGATCAAGAGGCCGCGCTCCAGTATATTCGCTCATTGGTGCGGTTCAGCCGATCCCCGGCCCCCTCGTCCCCATCCCCCTGAAGCGGGACTCTTTACGTCCACGCCCCTTTCGTCTGAAAAGAGCCCCGTGATAGAGTGACCTTCTTTTTATCCTCACGGGAGGTCGTTCGCATGATTCGCGGGAACCTGTTCCATCGACGACAGATGACTACTCTTGCAACCCTCGCACTCACGCTCGTGGCCTGGGCCGGATCAGCCGAATCGGCACCCACAGCCGGCGCGAAGGGACATGCCAAGGCTGGCGCCGTCAAAACGACACCGGCCATACAAACTGCGATCCGGTATGCTGAAGCCCTTTCACAGGGCGATCGCGTCACGGCGGGACAACTGGACTTCGCCTGCCAGTACCGTTTCGTCACCGCGCTTCAGGGGAAGGCGAAACAATTCGCCCCCTCCGGAGACGCCTTCTACGATGCCTGTTGGCAAACCCTGACCGACGCGTATGCACCCATGCTGAAACGGTCGGACATCGCCATGGATATCCTGTGGCCAAGCGCCGGCCCGCTGGTCTTTTTCGGCGATGATCTTCCAAGAGCCCCCGCCTCCACCTTCGTCGCGGACGTGGTGGGGATTTCGCCTCCCGGCAGCGGCCTCCATGTCACGGCCCTGGGTAGCCGCACCATTCCGTCCGGTTCGTTCAAACTGACGCGAGCCGGAAAGGTGCTGGCGGCCCCGACAACCTTGGTGCAGCTTGCGATTCAATATCAGGACCCCCTCACCTCGCCTGTGAGCTATGCCGCGGGCAATGTGAAATGGACCAATACGATCAAGCGCCCTCGACGGGCGCTCAAATCCATGACCACCCAATGGGTCGTCTTCACCGGATTGAAGCAACACGGATTCCCCGGCGATACCGCGGTCTTCAACCTGCCGGTTGCCTCCCAACCGGAAGCACCGGGCATGGTCGCGGATAAAATTCCGTTCACCACCGAGGTGAGCCGGGTGTTGCCGGAATCCCTGTCCTGGTGGGGACCGAACGATCAGCCTGGGGTTCTGACCGCCGCGGCCGCACGCGCAGCCATTTTCCCTGACCTCCGGGATCGGGTCGCCTTGCTCAATCGCGTGCTGATCATCGATCCTCAGCAGCCGGACGCCCTTACGGTCCTGACTCGTCATCTCTACAGTGCACTCCTGTTTGAGGCTCGAAGCGCGCACCAGGTGCCGACGAAAGATCCGGCACTGGGCATCGTCGTCGACGAGTTTTATTGGAACATCTATGCGCAAGGTCTCCGGATGGACCTCTCGAATGGGATGGAGATGGGCGGCCTCAGTCAACCGACGCCGGCCGACCTCTTGTACCGCCTGATACCGGCGCTCCAAACCCTGGCCACCATCCGGCCGGAGCAACTCGACAACCGGTTCCGGCTCGGAGTTGCCTATCGATGGAACAACGACCAGATTCCCATGGTTGAAACCTTCGAAGCTCTGGTCAAAGACATTCCCGACAGCCGCAGAACGCCCAAAGCCGAGGCCTTGCTCCAGCTCGCCTGGTCTCGCATCAACAAGGTGTCTTGGAATCGTATCCTGCATGACCCGGAAACCCCGCGAGCCTACGCCAACGCCGAAGCCTCTTTGGCGCAAGCCGAGCTTCCCCTGGATAAATTCCTGGCCGAATATGCCATGGCCTACACCATGATCTTTCTGCCGAACTACGGGGACAAGGAGAAGATGCTCCACCACCTCACCGAAGCCAAACGATGGTTCGATGAAGTCCCCGGCAAATCGGATGCCGTATGGCGCTACTTCCTTCACACCGGACTGTTGAAAGCGGTGCTTGACGCCGATCCGCTGTTCGCCCCCATCCTGGCCACCGCTCCCCAGTCCTAACCGATCGACCCAGGACCGACAGAGGCGGACCAGCCTCTGTCGGTCTGTCGGCGAAGCCCGCGAGCACATTCCTTCCACCCATCCCTTCCCGCCTTGTCAACCATAGATGCCTGTGGTAACGATGTCGCCGAGGCAGAGAGCAGGAGGGACGATGCCACACCCACGACCAAGCCGATACACACACCACTTCGCCACGCTCCTCATGCTCCTCGCCTGTTCGCTTCATCTCGCCGGCTGCTCGATATTCGGTGGAACATCACAACCGTTGATCGTCAATTCAGAGCCGCCGGGCGCTGACGTCTTGATCAACGGCACCCTCGCCGGCACCACCCCATTGCAACAGCAGGTGCCCCGAAGAGGAGACCTCACCGTGGAGGTCCACAAAACCGGCTACACGCCGCAGACCCGCGTGACCGGCCGAAAACTCAGCAGTGTCGGCATCGTCGATGTCATCGGAGGAGCATTCTTCCTGCTGCCGCTGCTCGGCCTCATCGCGCCCGGCGCCTGGGAGCAGGACCCGTCGACGATCGGCATCACTCTCGAACCGGACAAGCCACACCCTGCAACCACACCCTAACCGACCTGTCCATGATGCCCCGGCCATGAACGGATCAGAAGGAGTACAGAGAATGATCGACGTACAGGGCTATGCCGCCCGCACCGCAAAATCCCGACTCGCCCCGTTTACTTTTTCGCGCCGCGCTGTGGGCCGGCACGACGTGCTGATCGGAATCCAGTACTGCGGTATTTGCCATTCAGACGTGCATCAAGCGCGGGATGAATGGGGCGGCTCGAGCTTCCCCATAGTGCCTGGACATGAAATTGTCGGCATCGTCGAACAGGTCGGCGCCTCAGTGAAGCAATTCAAGGTCGGCCAACTGGTCGGCGTCGGATGCTTCGTCGATTCCTGCCGGACCTGCCCGCAATGCAAGAAGGGCCAGGAGCAATACTGCGAGGGCCATCTCAGTTTCACTTACAACGGGACGGAGCGGGACGGGGTCACTCAGACCTATGGCGGCTACTCCACGAAGGTCGTGGTCGATCAGCGGTATGTCCTTCGCATCCCCAAGCAATTACGTCCCGAAGAAGCCGCGCCACTGCTGTGCGCAGGCATCACCACGTACTCTCCCTTGCGCCATTGGGGGGTGGGAAAGAAACATCGACTGGCGGTGGTCGGCCTGGGGGGACTTGGCCATATGGCCGTCAAAATCGGAGCGGCCTTAGGAGCTCACGTCACCGTGCTGAGCCATTCCGACAAAAAACGGCGCGATGCGAAACGATTGGGCGCCAAAGACTTCTTCAAGACATCCGATCCCAAAACATTCACGACGCTGGCCAAACAATTCGACTTCATTCTGGACACCGTTTCAGCGCCCCATGACTTGGATGCGCAATTGGAATTACTCAAGACCGACGGCACGATGATTCTCGTCGGCGTGCCGGACAAGCCGGCGCAATTGGGGGCCTTTCCATTGATCATGCAGCGGCGGAGATTGGTCGGCTCGTTGATCGGAGGGATTCAGGAAACGCAGGAGATGTTGGATTTCTGTGCGAAGCACACCTGCGGAGCCGACGTGGAGGTCATCCCGATACAACAGGTGAATGAGGCCTATGACCGACTGGTTCGAGGCGACGTCCGCTATCGGTTCGTCATCGACATGAGTTCATTGCGACAATAGCCGCGAGGCCCGTTACAGTGGCAGGACGTTCGATCCTCGCTCCGCATCCCTGATCCAGCCTGCGATCGTAACACGTCGACAGACTCATGGCCCTACGCAAGCCGATGAAGTTCCCCGCTCGGTGGCGAACCACGCGTATATCCTGTCAGGAATCACACGAACCGGAAGGCCGGGCGGCCACAGGGCCGCCCGGAGTCGAAACGATTACTTGGCAGGAGCCACCAACGGCATGAGCGGCAACTGCCTCGCATCCTTGTCCACCTTCAACAGTGCAATGGCACCACGGAGAGCGTCGGTCAAGGAGTGGGTGACGATCGGATACACCCCGTCGTTGTTATCCAACACCATATCGAGAATGGCAGCTCCCGCCGGCGGAATCAGTTGCGTCTGCACGCCACGCGTGTGATTGGCCGGATTTCCGCTTTCCCACACATCATCCCAAATTTCGGCAATCGGATGGACCGCCGACACGTTGTTCGGTCCGGCGTTCACGAAATAAAACCGGACCCGTTCACCCGGTTTGGCATCCAGAAAATCGCCTCCTGCCTTGCTGTGCACGGGGTCATACCGGAAGACGGCTCCGTTGAAGACGACGTGCTGATATTTCCGGTCGAACATCCCGTCGACATCGTCGGGCTCTTTGAACAGTTCGCTCTGCACGAGTACATATTCGCGATCCGCCTTGGGCATGGCCTTGGGATCTTTCGGATCAACGATGATCGCCCCCATCATGCCACGCGCGATGTGCTGGATCATCGGAGACGCGCCGCAGTGATACGCAAATACGCCGGGCCACTTGGCCTTGAAACGATACTGCAGCGACTCGCCCGGCCGCACTTCTTTGTAGTGTTCCAAGAAATTGGTTTCCGCGGCGTGAAAATCCATCGAGTGGGGCCGACCGTTGGTTTCGGGATTCGTGAGCGAAAACACGACTTCATCGCCTTCCTGCACACGAATCACCGGACCGGGAAATTGCCCGTTGAAGGTCCAGGCATCGTATGTATGTCCTTCGCCGTCGATGACGAGCTTCGTTTCCACGGCGGTCATGGAGACTTCGACGACTTTCGCGAACGCGGATTCGACCGGTTGCATGGCGAGGCCCGATAGCGCGGCCAGGCCCAGAACCGTGCGGATCACCGATTGACGAAAGCGGGTAGTGCGTACTGTCATAATGCTGCGGCTCCTCCTGTAAAAGTTATTGATATTGGTTCATACAGAACCGGGTGGAGGATACCGCACCTACCCACACATCCAGTATGACGTTTATCATGTTTTCAACACGTCATCCGAACATGCGGTTGCTTCGCCATCAATACCTTGCGCCGGGCACTACCGATTCTCGGCCAGCTCCGAAAAATAGTGGGCGAAGGCCTTCATGCCGCCGGAGGCCTGGCCCCAATCGAAATATTCGTTCGGCGCGTGATAGCCGTGTTCCGGCAGGCTCAGGCCCATGAAGAGGATCGGAACCTTCCAGGCCTTTTGCATCGTGACCACCGCGCCGATCGAGCCGCCTTCGCGGATAAACGCCGGCTCCTTGCCGAACCCTGCCTGGACTGCACGCTTCACGGCCTCGACATACGGTCCGTCGAAGACCCCGCGAAACGGATGTAACATGCCTTCCCGTTCCACTTTCACGGCGGGATTCAACTTGGCCACGTATTTCTTCAACAACGTGAAGACCTTCTCAGGGGTTTGACTGGGGACCAGCCGCATGCTGATCTTGAGTTCTCCATGGCCGGGCACAACGGTCTTGACGCCAGGGCCATGATAGCCCCCGGTCAGCCCATGCACTTCGAACGTCGGCGCGGCCCAAATCCGCCGCATGACCTCGGCGGGATTCTCCGTCCGCAACGTCTTGAACCCATAGGCCTGCTTGAATGTGCGCACTTGAAAGCCCGACTTGAGGAAACTCGCGATTTCCGCTTTCGTCGGCGGGATGACCTCATCGTAGAAGCCGGGAATCTTCACCTTGCCGGTTTTGGCATCGACGCAGGCATGGGCAATGTCCATCAGCTCGACGAGTGGATTGCGAGCCGCCCCTCCGGTCACACCGGAATGGGCGTCCTTGGTTCCGGTTCGAAGGACGAGCCGCGCGCCGAGCAATCCCCGCAACCCGTATGGCATGGCCGGCTGATTCTTTGAGAGCCAGATCGTATCCGAAATAACCACGGAGTCCGGGCGAGGGATCACGGTCTTGTTCTTGATGGCTGCCGCAAAATTGGGGCTTCCGTTTTCTTCTTCCAGTTCCCAGAGAAAGCGCACATTGATCGGCACGCCCTGCTCGATCGCATATCGCGCGCCGAACAAGGCCGCCAGGGCCGGCCCCTTATCGTCTGTCGCTCCTCGACCCCGGTAGATGCCGTTGTCATTCTGAAAGGCAAATGGAGCCTGCTTCCATTCAGGCTCCTGGGCCGGCTGGACATCCATGTGATTGTAGACCGTGACGGTGGGATATGCGGGGTCGATCGTCCATCCGCCCGACACGACCGGATACCCCGGGGTCTCGACGATGTGCGCCTCTGCGCCCGCATCCCGAAGATATTGTGCAGCGAGCTCGGCCATGCGGTGCACATCCGGCGCATGCCGGGGGTCCATGCTGATGGAGGGAATTTCCACCGCCTGCCCAAGCATTTCTTCATAGCGCGGACGCATGTCGTTGATGTAGGTCTCCAGCTGCCGTTGCCCATCGCTCATCGGTTCACCTCCCTTATGGTCGAGGCGATTATATCGACTCACAAAACGAAAGCCTATGAGGGGCGATCATCAACGCAAACAATGGTAGAATGCCCGTCATGCACGACCTCCTTCCCTACAGCGCGCGACACCTCAGGGCTACGCTGTTCGCTTGGAGCACCCTCTTCACCCTGGTGTCTCTCAGTCCGGGCCTGGCGCAAGAGGACCTCACCGTGCAGGAAGTGCTGGCTGATCCCGCACTGTTCCATTTACGGCAGGTCACGCTCAAGGGAACCGTGCGCCAGGTCCAACCGCTCGATCCTTACGAAATTCCGGCCGGATCGACCTGTTACGGGGGCTACCTGTTCAACCTGGAGGATGACACCGCCACGCTGTCCGTCGCCGTCCCAGGGCTGTGCGGAGTACCGATGGTGAAAGATCCGGATGTGGAGGATGGCGCGCGCGTGGTTGTCGAGGCCACAATCCAAGCCCCTAGCCACGGAGGCTACGCGCTCAGCTTCAAAGGATCAAAGATCGCCATGGATCAAGAGGGAGTCGTGCAGGCGATCGCGAACCGGATCACCCCCCTGGTGGAATAGACCATGTCCTCTCCTCCCCACGTACAGCCTCTCCGCCTGACGACTCCGTCCGCCACCCGCATCGGGTGGATCGGCACCGGCGTCATGGGCTGGCCCATGTGCCAACACCTGCTACAGGCCGGTTATCGCGTAACGCTGTTCACGCGCACTCGCACCAAAGCCGTGCCGATCCTGACCAAGGGCGCCACCTGGGCCGACTCCCCTCACGCCGTGGCCCAGCGGACGGATGTGCTCTTCACGATGGTCGGCTTCCCCCAAGATGTGCGGGAAGTCTATTTCGGAAACGATGGCGTGCTGGCGGGATTGCGACCCGGCATGATCGTGATCGATATGACCACGACGGAACCGTCCCTCGCCTGCGACATCGCGGAAGCGGCGCAAGCCCGTGAGGCCGACGCCCTCGATGCGCCGGTCTCCGGCGGGGACGTCGGCGCGCGCAACGCCACCCTCTCCATCATGATCGGGGGAGCGGCCCACGCCGTGCAGGCTGTCATGCCGCTGTTCGAGCGTCTGGGAAAAAAGATCGTCCACCAAGGCGGCCCCGGCGCAGGCCAACATACCAAGCTGTGCAACCAGATCGTCATCGCCGGCACCATGGTCGGAGTGTGTGAAAGCCTGCTCTACGGATATCGAGCCGAGCTCGATGTACCACGCATGTTGGAGTCGATTCGTGGCGGCGCCGCGGCATGCTGGACGCTGGACAATCTCGCCCCTCGAATAGTAGACAGGAATTTCGATCCCGGGTTTTTCGTGGACCACTTCGTGAAAGACATGGGGATCGCGCTGGAGGAGGCCCGGCGCCGACAGCTCACCCTGCCCGGCCTCTCCCTCGCGCATCAGCTCTATCAGCGAGTGCAGGCACTCGGCCATGGCCGCTCCGGCACCCACGCACTCATGCTGGCCTTGGAAGATCTGTCACGCAACACTATGTCCGCACCTTCTACCTCACGCTAACCGCAGGAGAGACATGAACGCAGTCGCATGGCCCCTCATTCTGACGCTCATCGGAGTGATGAGTCTTTCCGCCTGCAGCAGGCCCCGTGGCCTCAACCGCCAGATTCTGCAGGAATCCTTCCACGACCATCCGGATGTCGTGACCGACCGTGACATCGCCGCCACGATGGCAATCCAGGCCAGCCTGCCGTCACCGTATCGCCTGGCCGTGTACTTCAAGCAGGAGGATTTCCCCAGCCGTCCCGCACTCCAGCGCGTGGACTGGACCAGCGCCGACGCTGAGCGTGTACGGCAGGCTTTCGCGTCGGTGTCGGAAGAAGGCCTGCTTCAGCGGAACTTCCTACTCGCCAACTCCACCGTGCAGGGTAACACCTTGCGGGACGTACGCATGGCCGCTGCGCGCTACAATGCCGATGCGATACTGGTGATCAATGGAGCTTCCGCGGTCGAACGATATAACAACGGTCACGCCGTCTGGTACGCGACCGGAATCGGCGCATACTTTGCGTACGGCACGGAAAGCCATGCGTTGTTCATGGTGGAAGGGACCCTGTGGGATGTTCGGACCGGGGCCCTCTACGGCACACAAACCGCCGAGGGGGAAACGACGCTTATCGGACCAGCCCCCTCGATCGACGACAAAACGGCCGTAGCCGAAGCCAAAGACGTGGCACTCGAACGGTTCGGCAAGGAACTCGCCGATATGTTGCGGGAACTGAAGGAGAAGCAGAAGGCGATGCCGTGAACGCCCTCCTCAGATTCTCCATCCAATTGTGACCGAGATGCTGCCCGCGCATCGTCGCGAAGCAGTTGAGTCCGAAGCCTGCCGCGGAACCTTGGCCTCTAGTGCACTCGCCATGGCTGTCGGACGAGGCCGCAGTGAGCGAGAGGCTGAGACATACTCCCGGCAGGACGTCGAAGGTGTGAGCGAAGCGAGAACGAAGCCCGAAGCCATGTTCAGTGCCCGGTTACAGACTATCGAATGTCCACAGAATGCCCAGTAACACCAGGTGCTGATTGGGCGTCAAGCTAAGCACGCCGGGTTGCACCTCGCCGCGACGAAAAAATCCCCCGCCCGCTCCAGTCGATTCGTCCCATCGATGTTCGAGCCGCAGTGTGGTGTTGGTCCACTTATAGGGAATCCGATATTCAACCGTGGAGGTCACCGCCTTCACGAACTGTTCGGATCCGGTCCAGCGGCCATTCCGATCCCAGTAAAATTCAGGACGCACCGCCAGAGCCCACGGTCCGGTCACATGCCAGCGTGCCACCACATTGCCACCCATGACAAACGCCCTCGGGTGTCCTGGCCGGTCGGCAACGGCCTCGGTGCCGATGTCATACGAAGCCGCCAACGTCAGGTCCTCGCCCTTCCATTCGACGATATGGTTCGCGTAGAAGCGCCAGAATTCCAGCGCCGTGTTGGTCTGATCCGGCCCGCCATACACCGTCTGCGTCAAGGTGAGGTGCGGAGTCGCCTTGTAGGCCCACTGACCGCCATAACTCGGTTGGTCGTTTGGATGTGACAGGTGATAATAGCCGTTGACGATGAACCCCGTGAGCGTCAGCGTGTCGGTGACCGGATATTTCGCATTGATGCCGAACATCATGTAGGGCGTGTTGTCGGCAATCCAGGACCGCGTGTAATTGACGTTGTCCTTGGCATAGAGCGACTCATACCCGATCAGGCTGTTGAAGAGGCCGGCCGTAATCGTAAGGCCCTTCCCGATCGGAGCGAGATACGACACATTCGCGCGATGGATATGCCGGAGCGTATCGGCCCCGCCGACCTCCCGTTCCCCCTGCAAAAATGCAAAGCGCTCAGAGTCGTAGCCTCCTTGGACGCCGAGTTCCATGCCCCAACGCGAAGACTCCTCCACATCCTTCCTGACATACGCCAGGGCCATATTCGGCGCGAATTCATTGTGCCGACTGGCCGTCGCACGATTTCTCCACAGATGGTTCTCCGGAAAATTGAAGTTCACCACGTATCCGACATCGAGATAGGCGCCGTAGTGCCACAGCGAGGGGGCTTCACCGATAGCAGCCGCTGTATCCGTCGCCAAACCACTATCGGCAAACGCTGCTGGCGCAAAGGAGATTGACAAGAAGGCCGCCCACCCCAACCACATCATGCTTCGGCGTGGAACATTCCGGGGAGTCGAATCGGCAGAGGCGTTCAAACAATGACGTGGCATCATCTCACGTTCACAGACAGGCACCCCTCACACATTGGAAGTGTGCGCGATCACATCATCGAGAACCAGGAGGAGATGTACACCGAATCGCGGAGAGAAGGGAATCGAAAAAGCACCCGGGCAGCGCCTCCGGCGATTACGTGTCCGAATCGGCAGACGGCTGCCGGAGCTGTTTCAACACGGCCAAAATCTCCGCCGGACGTGGAGGACAGCCTGAAATACGCACATCAACGGGAATATGGCGGTCGACCGGCCCCGTCACCGCATAACTGCCTTTGAACTTCCCGCAATTGACGGCACAGTCTCCCAATGCAATGACGATCTTGGGATCCGCCGTGGCCTTGTACACGTCTTTCAAGGCTCGCTCCATGTTCACAGTCACGGGACCGGTTACGACCAGCGCATCGGCATGACGAGGAGATGCGACAATATGCACCCCGAACCGCTCCACGTCGTAAACCGGATTGGCCAGAGCATTCATTTCCATCTCACAGGCATTGCACGAGCCCGTATCGACCTCACGGATCGTCAGGGAGCGACGGAATGGTGCGGCCTTCTCAATGGCTTCGGGACTGACCGGCTCAGGCGGCCCCGCCGCGGCAGGGTGATCGCCCGTGACCACGCCGGTCTTCAGGCTTTTCTTGATGATCCGAAACATGTGGCCTCCTTAGCCGTCAGCAATCAGTTTTCAGCTCACACCCGACTGCTGAAGGCTGATTCCTGAAGGTTGTTTCTCACAGATCATTTCCTGCATAGGACAAATTAAAACTTTTATTGATCAACGGAAAATCCGGCACGATATTGCCAAGCGCGGCCCACTGGATCGCCGGCCAATGCACGAAGGACGGATCTCGCACTTTACACCGGTGAATCCGCCCTGCCTCGCCGGCCATGACGACATACAGGATTTCGCCTCGCCACCCCTCGACCGCTGACAGCGCCCACTCACCCGCCTGTGGTGAGCGCGTCGCTTCCGCAATCAACGTGCCGGACGGAATGCACCGGCGAACCTCACGGATCAAACGGACGGATTCATGGATCTCATCCATACGCACCCGCATCCTGGCGCGCACATCTCCGTAGCGGTAGAGCGCCACCTTCGGCTGGAGGACATCGTAAGCGGCAAACGGCCGGTCGCGACGAAGATCCCGATCGATACCGGACGCTCGGCCGACCACGCCCATCACCGCGTGGTCCCAAGCGATGCCTTCGGTGAGGATGCCCGTATTCTCCAGCCGTTCCGTCAGGGAGGCATTGGCGAACAGGATCTTTTCGAGACTCGAAAACTCCTGTTCAAGGGCGTTCAGTTCCACTTCCACCTGCGCAAGGTGCAGACCGCCGAGATCCACCGTGATGCCGCCGACGCAGATGACGCCACGCAGAAACCGCGACCCGGTCAGGCGATCGTTGAGCTGCATGAGGTGCTCTTTCATCCGCCCACAGTGCGCATGGGCCAACGCATAGGCCGTGTCGTTACAAATGGCGCCGACATCCCCGATGTGGTTGTGCAGGCGCTCCAGTTCCAGAAACAGCGTGCGCAGATATCGGGCGCGCGGCGGCGGTTCGATGCCCAGCAAGGTCTCCACAGCCTGGCAATAGGCCAGACTATGACCGACGCTCGTGTCACCGGAGACCCGTTCAGACAACGGGACCGCTTCGGTCAACGGCTGCTGCTCGAACAACTTCTCCAGGCCGCGATGTTTCCAGAAATGGCGCACTTCGAGTTGCATGATCGGTTCGCCGGCTACGGAAAATCGGAAATGACCCGGCTCGATGATGCCCGCATGGATCGGCCCCACAGGAACCTCGAAGACGCCTTCGCCATGGATTGTCCGAAAGGCATATTCCCCCTGCACACGCCCAAGCACGCGGTCCCACGGAAAGTCTTTGGTGAGCGGATGCGCGCCCTTTGGCCAATGTTCATGGCGAACGAGCCGCCGCAGATCCGGATGCCCGACCGGGATCAACCCAAACAGATCACGGATCTCCCGTTCGTACCATTTGGCCGCATGCAGGTGAGGCGTGATCGACGGGAACTCCCGCTCCTCGCCCTGCAGATCCACGGCAAGCAACAGCCAGTCCTTGTGCTCAGCCAACGTGAAGAGATAGCAGAGTTCGAACCGCGTCTCGCGCGGGCGATGGTCGACCGCCCAGAGCAACGACAACGATGCTCGCAGACTCGGACTTGTGTGCAGAAAATGTGCGACCGTCGGCAACGCCTGCTTCCTCAGTCTGAGCATCGGGACGCCATGAATGGCCGTGACCTCGATGACCGCCCCTGCGAATGCCGCCTGTATCTGCTCGACCGCCGAACGTGCGTCGATCATCCGATTACCTCACCACAATCACGTTGACCGCCCTGGTCAGCAATGTGTGAATCGGCTCTGGAAGGACGAACCCGAACCCCAGCAAAGCCACGATCATAATCATGAGGGGCACGTGGCCGACCGTCCAGACCTCTCCCCTCGCGATCCCGTCAGGCGCGGCACCCCAGACCATGGTCCCGATACGAAACATAAACCCACCGAACAACACGACGGCAAAGAACAACAGCAAGGCCACGATGCCGAGGCTTCGCATCTCGTCGGAGATCGTCATGGTCACAAACCGCCCCACCTCCATCGTATCCGACGCAAAATCCTGCGCCGCCACGGCCGACACGACGAGTAACTCGCTGACAAAGGGGGAAAAGGGGGGTAAGCCGACCAGGGCACAGCCGGCCACGAGCATCGCCACGGCGGTAATCGGCTGCACCTGCGCGACCCCACGCACCTCATTGATCTCCAGCGTCTCGAACCGGCGATGGACATTGCCCGCGACAAAAAACGCCAGCGCCTTGGCCACCGCATGATTGAGCAGGTGAAAGAGACCGGCGAACGTCCCCAACGGCCCGCCGACCCCGAAGCCGATCATGGCCAATCCCATGTGCTCGATACTCGAATAAGCGAAGAGTCGCTTGTAATTATGTTGGATGAGAATAAACAGCGAGGCCACGACGAACGACAGCAACCCGAAGGTGAGGAGCAGGTTCCCGGTGTATGTCGGGGGTAGCGCCTGGTCGACCAACGCCTTGCTACGCAACACCGTATACACGGCCACCGTTTCCAACACTCCGGCCAACATCGCCGCGATCGGTGCCGGCGCTTCGCTATACGCATCAGGCAACCAGGTATGCATGGGAACCAGGCCCACTTTCGTGCCATAACCGACGAGAATGAAAATAAACGCCAGCTTGAGCACATGGGGATCCAATTGGTTGGCCACGCCGATCAGCGCAGTCATATTGAGCGCCGAGCTCGCATCGCCAAGAACCCGCACAGAGGAGTAGTAGGTGAGCACCACGCCGAAGAGCGCGAGGGCGATGCCCACCGAACAGAGAATCAGATATTTCCAACCGGCTTCGAGGGATTCCCGCCTGCGGAAAAAGGCGATCAAGAAGGTCGTCGCCAACGTGGTCCCCTCCAGCGCAACCCACTGCACGCCCAGGCTGTTCGCCATCGTGACCGCCACCATCGCGAATAGGAACATGTGAAAGAGGAAAAAGAAGAGGCCGAGCCGTTTCGGCGCGATGACGCCCCGGGCAACCTGGTCATCCATGTACGACCACATGTAGAGCGAGCAGGACAGGCCGACGGCGGTAATGATGACCAGAATAAAATCCGAGAGCGCATCCACGTAGACGACGGCGCCCAAGGTCGTGACCGACCCTTCCGCCAGCACCTGCCGCGTCAACACCGTCTCGGCGACGGCCAACGCCAGCATGGTGAACAAATTCACCAGGTGCAGAATCCGGGCACGCTGGACCACCAGACTGAACAGGCCGGCCACCACCGGCCCGGCCAGCAACACGATTACCGGCCACATGCGTCACCCACTCGCAGTTCGCACGTCATGGTCTCGATCATTCCTTCAGCACCGTAAGCGTGCTCGTGTCGACGCTATCAAACGTGTCCTGCAACCGGTGGGTGTAAATCCCGACGATCAGGCCGGCCACCAACACGTCAAAAAAGATCCCCAATTCCACGATCAACGGCATGCCGTAGGCGGCCGCGGTCGCCCCCAAAAACACCCCGTTCTCCATGACCAAGAAGCCGACCATCTGCGTAATCGCCTTCTGGCGGGCAATCATGGTGAAGAACCCGATCAGAATGATCGCCAGGGCAATGGCCAGCGAATCGCGCGTCAGCAGATACCCGAGCGGAATGATCGGTTGAGTGATAAAGAAAGCGAGGATCACCAATGCCCCGCAGAGCAGCAGGCCCGCGGGAATGTTGATGTGCATCCCCAACTCGCGAGAAACATTGAGCCGCTCGATGACCTTCCGGAGAATACGTGGCAACACGATCACTTTGATGACGATGGTCAGGGCCGCGGCGACATAAATGTGCGTGTGCCCGGTGAGGAACGCCACGAGCGCCGCAGTCGCCGCCAGGAAGGCGGATTGCAACGCAAAGAGATCCACACAAGCGGACAGTCGACGCTGCGCGACGATGGCAAAACAGCAGAGCAGCAGCAGGACGGAGCAGAGATCGACGAGTTGCGAGCCGACATGAGTCGAAGCCGACACGGCTTATCCTTTCAACGTGTAAAAGAACACCAGTGCCAGCAGCGCCAGAATGAACGCCGCTCCCAACATTTCCGGCACACGAAACAGCCGAAGCTTCGCAAACATCGATTCGATGACCCCGATTACCACGGCCAGCGCGGAGACCTTCACCAGATACACCAGGAGGCCGACCGTGATGGCCGCTGGCGACAGACTCGTCGCAATCCCCCACGGCGCAAACACATTTACGATCAGCGTCAGAAAGACCACCAGCTTGATACCCGCTGCCCACTCCATCAAGGCCAGGTAGCGGCCGGAATATTCGAGCAGCATGGCCTCATGGATCATCGTGAGCTCTAGGTGCGTCGCGGGATTATCCACGGGAACGCGACCGGTCTCCGCCAGTGTCACGATGAACAAGGCGGCCAGCGCCATCAAATGCGCGGGCGGAGCGAGTGCGCCTTCCATCAATGCGGACTGATGAACAATCGTGCTCAAATTCGTCGAGCCGGCGGTCAACGCAATAGCGAGAATAGACAACATCATGGCCGGCTCAGCCAGCGTGGCGACAATCGCTTCACGACTGCTGCCCATGCCACCGAACGCCGATCCGGCATCGAGCCCGGCCAAAATCAGAAAGAAGGTGCCCAGCGCCAACATATACACGAGCGCGATGATGTTGCCGGCAAAGTTCAAGGGGGTGTGTGAGACAAAGACCGGGACCAACAGCCCTGCCGCCACCGTCGAGGCAAACACGATGTACGGCGCCGCGGTAAAAATCCAGGAGGTCGCCGAAGAGATCACCGGCTGCTTTTGAAACAATTTGGCCAGGTCGGCATAGGGCTGGAAGAGACTCGCGCCGCGGCGACATTGGAGACGCGCCTTCACCTTTCGGATCAGGCCGACGACGAACGGGGACAACGCCAGCAACAAGGCAAGTTGCATGAGCACCACAGCGATGTGAAGAAGTGCCTGCATGTCTCTTGTCACTCAATGTTCAACGATCGAACGGGTCGGCACGACGCCCCTCTCCATTCCGCGACGGTTCTCTATCCGGCCCACAACAGCAACAGGACCAGGGTCAGGAAAATATAGCTGAGATAGACATGAAGGCTGCCGGCTTGAATCACACGGAGACGGTCGGCCAACGCGAGCAGCCGTCGGACGACCGGCTCATAGAGATAGGTTTCAAACATTGGGTGAATATGCGACTCGAACCGCTGGTGCTTGATGAAGTACTTCGACTGTTCCAGAAACTCTCGTTCGAGCTTCACCGCCGGCTGATAGATGGTTTCGAACACCTGCTTGATGGGTTGCGCGAATCCCATCGCGCTATATTCCATGCGCGGCGTCAGGTTCAGCCCGCAGCCCCAGGTCTTGTAGTACCGTGCACGCAGGCCCTTTCCGCATAGACGGGCAATCAGCACCCCCAACCCGCCGGCCCCCACCAGCAGCACGGCGAGCACCGGCGTTGAGATGCTGGAAAATTCCACCGTCACGGGTGCCACGACCCAACCGTCCAGTGCCAGCACCTGCACGCTGATGGACACCCCCGTCAGCAGCGCGGTCACGCGATCCAACAGGGGGATGACCAGCATGGGCGCCAATCCCAGCACGACGCAGGCCCCCGCCAGAAAACCCATGCCCGCTCGCATCGACCAGGGGACCTCCTTCGCTCGTCGGGCCTGGGGACTTCGTGGCTGCGCCAGGAATGACAATCCGAAGGCTTTCGCAAAACACGCCAGCGCCAGCGCGCCGGTCAGGGCCAGCATTGCGGCGGCAATCGGCAACATGAGTTTCAGGAGCAGGGGCGGCAGTTGAACGCTGAGGAAGAGGCTCTGAAACACCAGCCATTCACTGACGAATCCGTTCGTGGGCGGCAGCGCAGCAATGGACACAGCCCCGATCAGGAAACAAGCACCCGTCCAGGGCATGCGTCGAAGCAAGCCTCCGTACTCCTCGATGTTTCTGGTGTGCGTGGAGAACTGCAGCGCTCCGGCGCCGAAGAACAGCAATGCTTTGAACGTCGCGTGATTGATCGTGTGGTACAGACCGGCCAGCAACCCGAGCGCCGCCAGTTCCTGCAATCCATAGGTGTGGAAGATCATGCCGGCACCGATCCCCAACAGAATGATGCCGATGTTTTCCACGCTGTGAAACGCCAGCAAGCCCTTCAGGTCATGCTCCATCAACGCATACATGACGCCCAACAGCGCCGACACCGTGCCGGCGATCAGAATCGTCACGCCCCACCACCAGGGGAATTCTCCTCCCATGAAATCGAAGTAGACCCGGATCAACCCATAGATGGCAGTTTTGATCATGACGCCGGACATCACCCCCGAGATGTGAGAGGGTGCAGCGGGATGCGCGTAGGGCAGCCAGACATGCAGCGGCACAATACCGGCCTTCGCGCCGAATCCGATCAAGGCTGCGAAGAAGGCCATCGATCGTACTCCGTCCGGAATCGCCCGGGCCGGGTGGCGAAACGCCTCGAACGAGAAGGACGCAGCTTCTCGCGCAAAGATTAAAAAGGTCAGCATGATGAAGGCGGTGCCGACGTGCGTCATGATCAAATAGAACAGCCCGGCCTCGCGGACGCCAGGCTTCTCATGCTCGGTGACCACCAAGAGGTAGGACAACAGGGACATGATTTCCCAGAGAATCAGGAAGAAGAACCCGTTGTCGGCCAGGACCACCAACGTCATGGACAGCAAGAAGCCGTTGAGGAGGGAGCCCAACACTCCCACCGAGATCCGGCCGGAGAACTCTTCCATGTAGCCGAAGGCATAGATCGACGCGGGAAGTGCCACCAGTGAAATCGTGAGGACGAAGAAGGCCGCGAGCGGATCGAGACGCAACGCACAGGTCAGATGTGGAATGTTGGAGGAGAGCGACAAGGACAGAGGGGCCGTGGCCAAGAGTCCGGCCAGGCCCAGAGCAATGCCCATCACGCTCGCAGCGGCCGCGAAGCCATGAGCGAGAAGATTCTGACGATGCGGAACGGTGGTGCAGAGGGGCAGCAGCCCCCCCAGGAGGTAACAGGCGAGAAGAACGGTCAAGAGGGCGGTCATCACGACACTACCCTCTCCTCACGCGCAGCATCGCGATGCTCACCACTCACTCAAGAGACAACTCTTGCGTTTGTCAAAGTACGAGAGAAATCCGGCGTCTTATTTATTCATCTACCACCTTCCGTCGTTCGACGCAACTCGCGGCCAACAGCAGGGTCCGCGCGATCATTCGCACGCATCACGCGTTGTAGGAGAATGAGCAGAGGCAGGAGCACGGAATGAAACGGGACAGGATCGAGACAGCAGCCTCGCTATTGCGGCGCCTCGCCCAGCACGCACCACAAGCGCCTGGTGCCGGACTTCTGGTCAGTGACGGCCTGGCCGGAAAAGAAACTCTGTTGCCAGGCGACGATGTCGTCTTTGGGATGGGCTGTGGCGGTCCAGTAGATACCGGAGCGGATATTCCGAAACGGATGCCCCGGGGGAAGGGAAGGATCCTGCTGATCAGGATCGACCAGCGTCTGGATTTCCTCGATGCTCGGCGCTCGCCAGCCTTTGCGCCCGCCAACGGTTTTCGTTGCGCATCGTGCGACGGAGCGATCCCAGACATCGAAGACGTAATCCGGTTCACGCTCCCAGACCAAACCGGTCTTCTGGTCTTTCACCACGTCGCCCTCGAACTGCAAGACGAACCGTGACGCCCCCTCTTCCGCCAGCACGGCACCGGACGAAGAGCCGACCAGCAGCAGGATCGACACCATCATGGGATAGCGACAGACACGCATCAGGGCGCCAGTGTGCCTCATGTGCCAAACCTTTGCAACGGGTTCGGAGCCAATGATCGCCTGAGGAGGGATACACCTACCAATCAAGCCGCCGATACTGCCGGTGCAAGAGCCAGCCTCCCCACAGCAACGAGGCCAGCATCAACAGCGTCCCGATGCCATAGGAGAGATGCGCCAGGCGATGGTCGTAGTCGAGCCATCCCAACATGGTCAGCAAATTGTTCCAATCATGCGCGTCGACTTCCTTGCCGGTAAACCCGCCCAGCAGGATGAGATCCATCGCCCGGGCATCGTTGATATACGGCGCCACGTCCATGAAGTTTTCCGCCGTCCACCAGAGCGCCACCGAACCACCGAACGGATCACGCGTCTTGATGAGGAATGTGCCTAGACAGATCACCGGCATGAGAATCTGGCCAAGACTGCCGCCAAGGATGGTCATGAATCGTCCGAAGGGCATGAAGATCAGGTGCCCGGCCTCATGAAACGGCAGGTTGATCAGGTGGAGGAAGGATTCGCCGGTGTAATTGGTGTCGAGCGGCGTGGTGATCAACCGCCAGCCCCACCAGGCCAGTAACAGGAATACCAGCGCCCGGCCTGCGAAGTGGAAGGGATTCACCGACTCTTCGGTGACGAGCAGCCATTCCTCAAGCAGCCGTGCCCCGACCGATTCTCGAACCTGCGGACGCGGCACCGCAACCGGACGTGGGGAGCGGTGCATTTTGGCGAAAATGATGCCGCAGCGGGCGCAGTCCACCCGCTCCTCGTCCTGTTCCCATCCGCATTTCACGCAATGCATGGGTCAGCGCAGAATAAACGGCTCCCAGGTGAACGTCAGCACAAAGATGAGCACGGCAATCCATCCAATGAACAGGCGCAGGCCGCCCAGCTCACGACCTGGATTCCGCACGGGTGGATGCGCCAGACCCATCAGGCCGGCAAGCCCCACCCACAAGAACCATCCCTTCCACCCCAGCCAGCCGAACAGCATCAGGATCGGTACGAGGGCGACGGCCACGCTACGTTGTCGCTCACCCAGAAGAGCATAGGCGACATGTCCGCCGTCTAGTTGCCCGATCGGCAAGAGATTGAGCGACGTAATGAAGAGCCCGAACCAGGCAGCAAACCCGATGGGATGGAGGATCACATCTGCGTTCGGCGACAACGGTCCGATGACGATCCAGGAAGCAAACTGCAGCAACAATGGCTCCCCGAGGTGCATGCCGTAGCTGCCTTGGATCGGCACCACGGTTGAAAGCCGAAGCCCGATCACCAAAGCAACCACCGCCACGACAAACCCAGCGATCGGACCGGCCACTCCGATATCAAACAGCGCCCGCCGATCGGTCAACGGCGCGCGCATGCGGATAATCGCCCCGAAGGTCCCCACAAAATGCGGCAGCCCCGGCACGAACAGGGGCAACGAGGTCGCCACCCCATGCAGACGCGACAGGACATAGTGACCCAATTCATGCGTGACGAGAATGCCCAGCAATGTCGCGGCAAAGGGAATGCCCTTCCATAACGAACCGGGGTCGTCGACAAGAAAATTCCACGGCCCCACCAGAGGATTGGTGTTCGTTTGGTAGGCGCCGGCCCAGAGAACGGTAAACACGGTCAGCGTGAACAGAATCGCCGGAAGCACGAAGGCGGAAAAGGGCGGGCGCTCATCCTCCTCCCACTCCTCATCCTCCTCCTGATCACGCTCGACAGGAATCAGATCATCCTGTACAGGCGGCCGCCCCGCGTCATCACGATCCATGTGCACGCTCCGGCCTCACAAGACACACCCAACGGTTCGTTCGAAAGCGAGAACATATTCGCCGGAGGTTCCGGCTTCTGCGCACAAGACCGGCGGCATGATTCGGCATCCGTCTGCCAGGTTGCGGGAAAACTCACGTCTTGCATCATAACGCGCGCTGGGCTCCACGTGCCGTCCCGCGTCTACACACACTGCCGGATGCGCAAAAAGGCCGGCCAGCCAGACGGTAGCGAGATCCGCCACGCGAAGAAGAATGCACGTCACGTCTGCGGACGCCACCGACGGACTTTTTCCGCACCCTGTTACGTGGAAAAGGGATTGTGCAGCAGTTCTTCCCTCACCGTCGTGGCCGGCCCATGTCCTGGAAAGAGCACCGTGTCCGGAGCCAGGGTCAGCACGCGCTCGCGGACCGATTGTAAATGAGTCTGATATAAGCCCGCCGGATTGGATCGGCCGATGGAGCCGGCGAACAGCGTATCGCCTACGAAGCAGATCGGGAAGCCGTTCTGGTCGATCTGATAACAGATCCCGCCAGGCGTATGGCCGGGGGTCGGCACGAACCGAAGGGTAAGTGCGCCGACCTGCAGTGCCCCACCTTGCTGCGGCACGTGCAACGACTCCGGTGCCGGACGCCAACTCAGAAGATCGAGATCCTCAGCCCCGAGATAGACCGGCACGGGATGGGCTTTCAGAATCGCTTCGATGCCGTCGGCATGGTCGGAATGTCCGTGCGTCAGGCAAATCGCCCGCAGCCGCAGCCTTCGTTCGGCCAGCGTCTTCAACATGGCCTCGGCGTTGTATGCGGTATCCACGATCACCGCTTCGCCACGATCATGAATGATATAGCCCTTCACTTCATATCCGCCGATCGACCCCAACAGAGTTTCCACATGGGATATCGACGAAGGCCTTGCCTGAGGCATCCATCCGTCAACCGCCTGCGTGAGTGGTTCGGCCCTCAGTCCAAGCGCCCTGGCAACCGCGCGCACCTGTTCGCAGCTCCGCGGCGATTGCCCCCGCTCCAGCCCACTCAGTTCGACTTCAGACAGGCCGCTCGCACGCGCCACCTCGGCCACCGACCGCTGTTGCCCGTTGCGCGCCTTCTTCAGAATATCGCTCAGTTCGTCTTCAAGCGGCATTGTCACCAATCCCCATCGGATAGCCAAAATTCCTGAACTGCAGACTGACTCTTCCGAACAGCGCGCATCGAGTAAATGTCTCTTCTCTACTCATCTGGCAAGCAGGTTGAGATGGCTCTACTGCGCGCGTCCAACGAGGGCCTTCCGAGGCCGCGCGTTGCGCGAGCAAAGAGCCACTCGACTGTTTGCCCTTTCCCCTAACTCTCCGGGGCCAGCGTAATTTCCTGCACTTCGCCGAAACTCGCCAGCACTTTCGAGAGGGCGTCGCCGGAGCCGACCGCGAGAATCCGCAACCGCTCAGGATTAAAGTGCGCCTTGGCCGCCCGTTGGATATCGTCCTTCGTCAGATTGACGACTTTGTCGCGGATCTGTTGGAGCCAGTCTTTCGGCAACCCGTCGTACTCCAGATCCATCAACCGCCCCACGATGCTGGACGCACTCGTGAACGAGAAGACGAACGAGTTGACGTAGGCCTCCTTGGCCTCCTCCAGTTCGCTGTCCGTCACCGGCTCATTACGCATACGCTCCATGTTCGCCACGAACCGGTTCACGACCTCCTGCGTCGAGGCCAGCTTGGTCTCGGCGCGCATCAGCCACACGCCCTCATCATAGACACTGGCCCGCAGGCCGCTACCCACCGAATAGGCCAGCCCACGCTTGGTGCGCACGTCATTGAAGAGCCGGCTGCGGAACGAACTCCCGCCCAGAATATCGTTGGCGATGGCCACCGCCACATAGTCCGGATCGGTTTCTTTCACGGTCAGGTGCCCCACGCGCAAATGGGTCTGCGACGTGTCCTTACTGATGAACCGCACGAGGCCGGTCTTGCGATCAGACTCCGCCACCGGAGGGATCTTTACCTCGGGCACGGTTCCCTTCGCCCAATCACCAAACGTCTCGCGCAACAGCGCCAACATCTCGCCCTTGTCGAAGTCGCCGGTCACGCCCAACATGATGCCGTTGGGGTGCACGGTCTGCCGATGAAAGGCCACGAGATCCTCGCGAGTCATGGATTCGATGGACCGCACGGAAGTTTCGCGCGCGCTTGGGTGAGCCGCGCCATAGAGCAACTTGGCAAATTCACGCCCGACGATGGAGCCCGGACTGTCCTGCCGACGGCGAATGCCCTCCAGCGCTTGCAACTTCGCCAACTCCACACGACCCTGCTCAAACGCCGGACGCCGCAACAGATCGGCGAAAATGTGCAGGCCGCGTTTCAGATCTTTCTTCAAGACGTCGAGGGAGGCAGAACCGGACTCTTTGGAAAATCCGATCGAGATCGTGGCCGCCAACTGCTCGAGCTCTTCATCGACTTCATCGGGCGACATCCCCGCCGAGCCGCCTGTCCGCATCACGGCGCCGGTCATTCCTGCCAGACCGACTTTGTCCGCCGGGTCCAGCCAGCTGCCCGTCTTGAGCGTGGCATTGATCGTGACCAGCGGGAGTTCATGATCTTCGAGGAGGTAGACCACCATGCCGTTGTCAAGCACGAGGCGTTCCGCATCCGGTGGATTGAACTCCACCGTCGGGAATCGCATCGTGCGCGGATTGTCCGTCGCCAGGTCCCCCGCCCATCCCACCGTCACGTGCATCAGGAGTATGAGCACCACGGCACACCACGCCATCCGTCCCCTCGGTTTCCTCATGAGAATTCCTCTCTCCGCTTCACGCTTCACGAGATACGCTTCACGAACAACGCGCCTCATCGAGCCACCTCACCCGCAGCGGCCATCTTCTTGTCTGCCGACTTTTTCACCAACACTCCCACCGTACGGTTAGCTTTCGTCAGGTACTGGGATGCCACTCGCTGCACATCGGCCGGAGTCACCGCCGCGATCCGATCACGCGCGCTCAGCACATAGCGCCAGGTGCCGGCCACCGTTTGATAAAACGCCAGCTGCGACGCGAGCCCGCTGTTCGAGCGCAATGACCGCACCAGATCCGCATCCAATCCGTTGAGCACACGTTCGAACTCCTTGGTCGAAATCGGCTCTGATTTCAGCCGATCAAGTTCGTCATAGATAGCCGCCTCTACTTCTGCAGTGGTATGGGGAGCCAGCGGCGTCGCCGCAATCACGAACAAATTGGGAGCACGCACCCCGGGATAGTTGGTATCCGACAACACCGATGCAGCCAGTCGCTTGTCCCGCACCAGCGTCCCATACAGTCGCGAGGTGACGCCTTCGGTCAGCACTTCGTCGATCACGTCAAACACGAAATCGTCCGGATGCCCGATGGTCGGCTTGTGGTAACCGATGGCCAGCGCCGGTTCCGCGTCGAACTCGATTTCGACCCGCCGTTCTCCGCGTTGCGGCGGCTCTTCCGTCACCAGCGACGGAATGGGCGGCGCAGCCGGAATTTTCCCGAACGTCTGTTCGATTAGCGCGATGACCTCCTTCGGCTTGATATCGCCGACAATGGCCACCGTCGCATTGTTCGGTCCGTAGTAGGTCTTGAAGAAGGCCTCCGTCGCAGCAGGCGTGAGCGCCATGATGTCCGACCCCCAGCCGATCGTGGGCACACCGTACTGATGCGCCTGGAACGCGGTGGACGTGAACGTTTCATAGAGCAGACCGTTGGGACTGTCGTCCGTCCGAAGCCGGCGCTCTTCCATGACCACTCCCCGTTCCTTGTAAAACTCGCGCAACACGGGATGCGCCATCCGGTCGGACTCCAGCGCGGCCCAGAGCGGGAGCCGATTGGCGGGTAAGCTGATCACGTACCGGGTAATGTCCTTGCCGGTCGAGGCATTCAGTCCGACCCCGCCGTGGCGTTGATACAACAGCGCCATCTCGTTGCCCACCACGAACTCGCCGGCTTTGTCCTGCAGTTCCTTAAACCGCCGCTGCAGCTGCTGCACCTCCTGGGAGGGAACGTAGGGCTTCCCTTCCATCTCCGCGCGCGTCGATTCCGCTCGCTCCCGCCCGTCCAATTCGTTCCCGACCAACGTCAGGTCGTCGAGCACCGCCTGTTCCCGCTCATAATCTCGGGTGCCGACCGTGCGCGTGCCTTTGAAGGCCATGTGTTCGTACAGATGCGCCAAACCGGTCAGGCCGACCTGTTCATTCACACCACCGACGCCGAAGGTCATGTTGATGCTGACGATCGGGGCTTGATGCCGTTCGACCATCAGCACGGTCATGCCGTTGGCCAGTTTGTGCTCGATGACCCGGTCGGCCAGACTCGGCGAGTTCGCATAAACCGGGACGGCCGCCGTCACCAGGCCGGCGAGGATCAGAACACCCATGGTGCACGCACGCTCGAGGCTGATCATATGAAGAGCTCCATCAATTCTTCCGGTCGTTCAATAAACCAATCAGGCTGGCAGGCCGCCATTCGTTGGCGGTTGCCCATGCCGTACCCCACTGCACAGACCCGAATGCCCGCATTGTGCCCACCGTTGATATCGTTCGTGCTGTCGCCGATGAGGACCGTGCGATCCTTCTCGACGCCGAGTTGTTCCATCACATGCACCAACATGCCCGGCTCGGGCTTCAGGCCGAATCCGTTGTCGCCGCCGACCACGTAGACGAAATGTGCCGGGGCCAATCCATTCAAAATCACGTTGGTATATTCGATCGACTTATTCGTCGCCACGGCCTTGGGCTTGGCGGAGAAATGCGTCAGGACCTTGTCGATACCAGGATAAAACACCGTGCGGTCGAGACAATGGGCCAGATAATGTCCGCGAAAGACCCGCAGCGCTTCATCGTATAAATCGGTCTTGCCCTCGCCCACCGCCAAGCGCAAGAGCTTCTTCACGCCGTCGCCGACGAACCCGAAAATTTCCTCCTGCGGGCGCTCGGGCACGCCCAAATCGCGCAGCGTCAAATTGACGCTCTCGGCAATGTCCCACTTCGACTCGATGAGGGTCCCGTCGAGGTCGAAGATGAGCAAATCGACTTCCGCTTTCTTCGTCATTCCTTCGCCTTTCGCAACTCCGCCTGCAACGCGGCCAGGGACGCCTGCCTCGTCCCGTCTTTTTCATCCAGCATGGCCTGCCGCACCACGTTCAGCATCCGTTTCTGGCCGACGTGCGGAGGCAGGATCGGCTCCATGATTTTCCATCGCCCATTCTGAACCTTGAGCCGGACACGAGCCTGCTCCGTGCCGGGCTCCGGCACGAAACCGGCCGTATCTAAATACATGACGCCCAGCACGTGAAACTCCACGGGCACGACGACTTCCAACCGGTTCACGATCTCCCACTGCCGGAAATCATCCGGGACCCTAAAACCGTTGATGACGATGACCTTGCCCCACGCCGGCTCTTCCTTCCAATCAACATACCCCGCCACCGACTCAAAAGAAGCGGCATCGAGCCGAACGCCTTTATTGTCCAGCGCGAAATATTTCTCGACGACTTTGGCCGGCGAGTGCGACACCGCATTGGTTTGCGCCAGGCTGGGCGAGGTGCAGGCCGCCAGCCAAACCAGTCCCGCCATTAATCCGATGATCCGCCGTCGCATCCCTGTCATGCCCTATCCTACCTCATGCAGCTTCATAAGATTCGTTCCGCCGGGCTGCCCGACTCTGGTCCCGGACAGAATGACAATACGCTGCCCCAGCTCCACCAGGCCTTCTGCCTTCAATCGACGCTCCGCTTCGTTGACCCGCTCGTCGGTGGTCGAAATCTGCGCCATCGTGTGAGGCAGCACTCCCCAGTATAAGGCCATTTGCCTCCGAACCGACGCGAAGGGTGTAAAACTAATGATCGGGGCGGCCGGACGGTGCTTCGACACCAGCCTGGCCGTCATGCCGCGCACGCTGAATGCGACGATGGCACTCGCACCGGTCGCGGCCGCCGCCGATGAAGCGGACAGACAGACGGCCTCCTCGAAACTCAGACGTCGATCGTCAGCCGCGGCCCTCCTGACGAAGGCCGGCCCCGTTTCGACTTCCGCCGCCCGGACGATTCGATCCATCACTTGCACCACTTCAACCGGATAGTGCCCGACAGCCGTTTCCGCCGAGAGCATCACGGCATCGGTCCCGTCAAACACAGCATTGGCCACGTCCGAGGCCTCCGCCCGTGTGGGCCGCGTATGTTGCGTCATCGATTCCAACATTTGCGTCGCGGTGATAACCAGACGCCGATGGCGGTTGGCGGTCGCGATGATGCGCTTCTGCAACACCGGCACCGCCTCAGGCCCCAGCTCAACTCCCAGATCGCCTCGCGCCACCATCACCCCGTCGGCATGCGTCAGAATCGCGTCCAAATCCGTCACGGCTTCCTGCCGCTCGATTTTCGCAATGACCGGCACATCGCCGCCACATTCGGCGATCAACCGCTTCGCGGCAATGACATCCTCCGCCCCGCGCACGAACGAAAGCGCGATATAGTCCACACCCTGCGCCACACCGAACCGCAGATCGTCCCGATCCTTGTCCGTCAAGGTCGGGGCGCTGACCACGGTACCGGGCAGATTCATGCCCTTATGGGAGGTCACGCGACCACCCACCACGACGGTACATTCCACCATACCATCAACGACACGATCGGCCGTCAACTCCACGAGCCCGTCATCGATGAGTATTTTGGCCCCTGGCCGAATGTCTCTGGTCAGTGCCTGATAGGTGACCGGGATCTCCTGCATGGTATCGGAAGGATGCACCGTCCTGGCGCCGATCTGTCCGCCGGATCGCAAGGCCATCGTTCGCAACCGCACCCGGCCACCGGCCGCCAACTCCAAGGCGCCGTCGATGTCGCCGACGCGAATGCGCGGGCCCTGCAGGTCTTGAATGATCGCGACGGCGACGCCCTGACGGTCGGCCGACTCACGAACGACTTTGATGGCCTGCCCATGAGAGGCATGGGTGCCATGGGAAAAGTTCAAGCGAGCCGCGTTCATCCCGCTCTGGATGAGCTGATCGAGCACGCCCGCGCCATCGCTCGCCGGGCCGATGGTGCAGACGATTTTCGCTTTCCGCATGGTGCTGAGCTTCTATCTTGACAAGATTGTCCGGACACACCATCTTGTACGTAGACGGTGAGACCCGATGCGCGTGTGATTCGATCGGGTCATTCTAACAAACCCGTCCCCATGCCGCAAAAGAACATCGCCCTGCCGGCCGGAGAAGAGACGCGCCGAACGGTATGAGCTGATCAGACCAACTCGAACCCCACGAGGCCTGCCATGAGCGGAGCGGAGAAGCCATCCACCGATCAGTTGGATTTCGTCACGATGGACGGTTTGCTGGCCTATGGCGAATCACTCGCCCGGCGCGTCTCGAGCGGGCGATTCCAGTTGCCGCCGCCCCCTCCTCCGTCCACCGACAGACCGGAGCGCGCACAGGCCGCACTCGACCGCATCAGAACCTTCGTCCAGCGGACGCAATCCGGCTTGCCCAGCGCCGAAGCCTATCGCGCCGCGCGGCAGGAACTGCTGACCGAAGCCTGCGACGGGGACCCGGTGGTGTTCTTTGCTGCGTGGAACCTCTTGCTCGCGCGCGGCGAACTCGCGCCGTTGTATCGGGCGCCGATCGGCACCACGCAAAAGCCCACCCATCGCCGCCCAGTGGCAATCGTCCCGCGAACCCAACTGACCCCGCAGCTCGCCGAAGGGCGAATCGTACTCGATTTGGGCGACGACCGCTTCTGGCTGCTGCCGCGCGACCTCGGCGACCGCACATTGTTTCTCACGATGCGGCACGGGGTGTCAGAGGTGGAGAGCAAGACGCATCGCGTCGGCCGGCGACTGGCGAACGTGCTGGATCCCGCACGCGGCGTGCCCAGAGCCGATGCCGTCGGTGCGGCCCTGGCCCGCATGGTGGGCGTGGTCGGCCAGCAATTGGGATACCTGCAGCTGCGCAACTATCTGGATCCTCGTACCTTCCTGCATCTCATCAGCCATAGCCCGAATACCGAACAACTCTGCCGGCGCATCACCCAGGCGCTCCTACCGGACCGGGCAGACGCCGTGCATCCCCATGTCGAGTCGACCTTGGAATCGCAGGATTTCGGCTGGGTCACGGGCATGGAGAAACAGGCAGAACTCGACGCGGCTGCGCAGGCGTTCGGGGTGGATACGAAAACCGCCAAGCGACTGATCAAACATCCCTTCTACTGTTACCCCGGTGGGCATTCATTTTTTGACCTCTACGTCGATGTGATCGACGGGTTGCACCGGTTGGGCCGTGCGCACCCCGGAGAAGTGCTCTGTCTGTACACCCATAGTTCGACCTTACGCGCCCTGCGCATCTATCTCGATCCACGCCCCTTCCGCGAGGCCTTTTCCGAGTTCGGCGAATATAAGGAGGGCCAGGATAATGTGGTGTTGCTCACATTGGAGAACGGCAAACTGTCCGGCTACTCCACCGCCGTGGGATTGATTGAAAGCGATCGGGTCGCCCGGGAAGCCTGGGTGACCGTAGAACGGGAACGCAGCCAGCGCGTCACGCTCAAGCCGGGACGGATCAAGCGCCTCCTGGCCCTGGTGTCCGGTGGCGATTTCGGCGGCGGCGGCGCAGCCCTGAAGGAACTGCGCGTCACCGGGAATCGTTTCGGGTTGGACGTGTTGTTCGTCCGGCATGGATTCCTCGGTCTGGCCAACAACTGGATCGATGCCGTCACCGAAGAAGATACGCGGGGCATGAGCAGCCATGCCAGCAGCCCCATCGGCAGCAGCCGTTTCGAAGACTTCAAGGACGAACAGGTGCAGCGCGCGGCCATGCGCTCTCTCGCGCCCTATCTCGAGGACTCCGCGCTGGTCGTCCTGGGAGGCGACGGAAGCTTGCGGGGGGCGCGGGCCATCCATGAAACCTACGGCGTGCAGGTGGTAGGCATTCCCGGCACCATCGACAACAATATCGCCGGCACGACCTCGTTGGGATTCCATTCGGCTGTCGCGCTCGCGAATCAATCCATCGAATCACTGAAGGCTACCAGCGCCGCCATGGGGAGCATCTTTTTTGTCGAAGTCATGGGCGCCGGATCCGGACACCTGGCGCTGGCCTGTGCCTATCAAGCCAGGGCGGAGGGCATCCTGGTGAATGAGCATCCGGACCCAGACGCGTACATCGAGGACGTGGTGCTCGGTACCCTCACACGCACATTAGGGGTGCCCAATAAGAGCCACATCTTCATCGTGGCGGAACGCACCCCTCACCGTCATCACAAGGAGGGCGGAGTCCACGGACTGGTCGATTATGTGGCCCACACCATTGCCTCCTGGCCGCCGCGCAGAGAACCCTCAGGTCAGTATTCGCTCGCCTCGGCGACGAAGGCCACGATTCTCGGACACACCTTGCGAGGCGCGCCACCAACGCCGGAAGACAAAATGATCGCACAACACCTGGCCTATGAAACGGTCCGCCGTCTCGTGGAACAGCCGGACAGCATCGTCGGGTGCATGGTCGCCTATCATGATCCCCACCGGATGGAAACGATTCCACTGCATGCTGTATCGCCCAAACCGTTCGACTGGGAATTGTTTACACGCATGCATGGAGCCGAGTTGCCGCACCAATCGGTCTAACGCGACTCGCACCGCTCTGAAGGGCCGGCCCACGGCGTTGACCCCTCCCATGTGACATGTTAGGGTCTGACTCTGTTGATGCCACCGGTTGCGAATGGCCATGTCTCTTCGGCGTCTCACAGGTCTTCTGCTTTGGCTCTGCGCGGCCGTCGTGCTGCACCTGGGAGCCTCCGTCGCCGGTGAACCACACAGCACCCTGCAGGAGGCGCCGCCCTCCACACTCGCACCCGTTTCCGACCAGGCACTCATCACTCAGGGTGGATCCGTTCGCGCCGGGCCCTCGGCCACACGCCAAGACGTTCGAGACACCATCCCGCCGGCCGCCCGGGAAACGCTCAAAGCGATCGAGGGACGACGTGGGGAGCCGTTGCCGGGGTATGTGGGAGGGCGCACGTTCCAAAATCGCGAGCGTGTTCTACCCCGCGGCCACTATCGTGAATATGACGTCCATCCGAAAGTGCCGGGGAAAAATCGCGGGGCCGAACGGATCGTCATCGACCAACGTAGCGGCAAGGCCTATTACACCGCCGATCACTATCGCTCTTTTGTGCCGATGAATTGAGGAGATATGTCGATTACCGCACTCCAGTCGATCAAAAAGCCCTGGGCGCATCTCCTGGTGCACGCCGAAGGAGAGGCCCTCGATAAACTGCTCTCTGTCCCGTCACATTTTGTCACCAAAATCATCTCCGGCAAGAAATGCAAAACCAAGGCGGGACTGCTGGACGAGTTCAGCCGGGTCTTCTCCTTTCCGGACTATTTCGGCCACAACTGGGATGCGCTCGAAGAATGTCTGGCCGACCTCGACTGGGTACCGGCCAAGGGCTATCTCATCCTGGTGACGGATGCCGATCAGGTGCTGACGAAACCGGACGAGGAGGACGATTTTGAAACGTTTGTCGAGATTCTGAGCGAGGCCGGAGAAGCCTGGAGTCTGAAAGAATCCGATGATGCCACCGGCAACGGCCTGCCATTCCATGCGGTGCTGGCCGTGTCCGAGCGGCATAAACGAAGCCGCCACAATTGGTTCGCCCCACCGTTGGCCATGGAACGGAAGTCGGCCAAACCCGCAGGAACCAAGGGAGCCAAACCAAGCGGTCGGTAGACCGCACAAACGCACGCGTATCGAAGGAGGTTACAATGGGACTGCTCGATCAACTCGGCCAGGCTGCAGCAGGTATGATGGGACAAGGAAAAGACCAGAATCCGTTGATGCAAGCCGTGGTCGGCCTGCTGGGGCAACAGAGCGCCGTCGGCGGACTGAGCGGGCTCATTGCGGCCTTCCAGAAGAACGGGCTGGGCGACATCGTCAATTCGTGGGTCAGCACGGGAAAGAACCTGCCGATCTCTCCGCAACAAATCCAGCAGGGTTTGGGTGGGGACCTCCTAAAGCAACTGGCCGCTCAAGCGGGGGTAAGTTCGGATGCGGCCGGCAACCAGCTTGCGAACCTGCTTCCCGGCCTTATCGACAAGCTGACCCCGGACGGCAAACTGCCTGATTCACACCTGATTGAACAGGGACTGAATTTGTTACGGGGAAAACTTGGCTAGTCTGAGACTGAGGGAGGGTTGCCGCCCAAGATCATCCGAGCGGCCCTGAGTTAACAGAGGGAGAACAACCGTCCTCTCATTCGTTGACCGTAGCGGATCAGCCCCCAACACAGGTCGTGCACCCGAGACAGGAACCACACCTTGGGCGTGACCACCTGATTCACACTCGCACTCAGCGACGTGAAGTGGTCGCCACAAAGCCCATGCGTTTCACTGGGATCGTCGAACGGCCATTTCTCCCGCAGGAAGGCCGGTCTCCCGTCTCGGACACACCAGGCGCAGAGCACTTTCACGTTGTCACCCCATTCCTTGCCGCTGGAGAATCGTCTCTGGGGGCGCAAGACGCGCACCAGCCGGAGGCGACGCATCGGCCTATAGTCTTTTCATGGGGTTAGACGAGCCTGATTGGGAAAACTCGTCGTGGCAGAGCGAAAAATGGCGTGGCATTCCTGCACTGACTGACAGTTTTTGTCGCTGGAGGGGAAGCCCATGGGGGCAGCATTCATAACAAGGCAGGGGAAGAGACATATCTGCGGCGAGTGAGGACTGGCTCGGAGCGGGGCAGTATGCCCTCTTCATAGCTGGGAACCAGCGGGTCTCTCCCCGCCCCCATTTGTTGGAGGTGGTCGGAACAGATTCCGTGGGTTTCCCGATCATCGGTCAACGGAGCCTTTTCTCGTACCAACGCGGGCCGGCCCTCGTGTTCACACCATGAACAGATCACTCGCATTGTGTTCTCCTACGCAGTGGTACCCAGTGATCAGCAAGACTTGCGCCATTGGGATGGCTCGGTTTAAGCCGCTATTTTTCTTGATGAAACAGGCCAATATCGACCATCAAGCCTTTGGCGGTGTATCTCTTCGGATACCATGTCGTATCCAATCGTTGCGGCATCTAGGTTGATATGTCCACAGCAAGGCCGCGCTGGAATTGACCGTTTTGAATTTCTCATGGTAGGTTGCGCGCCTACTCACCCCCCGATGAAAGAGGCCCATGAAAACACTACGCTCAGAGCAGCTCTTCGCAGAGGCACAGCAGGTTATTCCCGGTGGCGTGAATAGTCCGGTTCGCGCGTTTCGCTCGGTGGGCGGGCAACCTCGATTCATTGAGCACGCCAAGGGCGCACGCCTCTATGATGTCGACGGAAACAGCTACCTTGATTACGTCCTCTCTTGGGGACCGATGATCCTCGGTCATGCACCGGCCACGGTGACGAAAGCCATTCAGCTGGCCGCCACGAAGGGCACCAGCTACGGCGCCCCCACCGAATTGGAAATCCGGCTGGCCACCATGATTCGCGAAGCCCTCCCTTCCATGGAGCAGGTGCGGCTCGTGAGCTCAGGCACCGAGGCGGTGATGAGCGCGATCCGGGTCGCCCGCGCCTATACCAAACGCGACGGCATCCTGAAGTTCGAAGGCTGCTACCACGGGCACAGCGACTACCTCCTGGCGAAGGCCGGCTCAGGGCTCACCACCCTCGGCATTCCCGACTGTCCCGGCGTGCCGGAAGATTTCACGAAACACACGTTGACCGCCCCCTATAACGACCTCGCGGCCACGGAAAAATTGATCAAGAAACACTATCGGCAACTCGCCTGCATCATCGTCGAGCCGATCGCCGGGAACATGGGCGTCATCCCCCCTTCGCCTGAGTTCTTAGAAGGCCTGCGCAAACTCACCGATGCCCACGGCATGCTCCTGATTTTTGACGAAGTCATCTCAGGGTTCCGTGTTCAATACGGAGGAGCGCAGACGCTCTACGGAATCAAGCCGGATCTGACGATTTTGGGCAAGATCATCGGTGGGGGATTACCGGTCGGAGCCTACGGCGGAGCGAAGGACATTATGAAGATGATTGCGCCCTCGGGCCCTGTGTACCAAGCCGGCACCTTGTCAGGCAACCCCTTGGCCGTCACCGCCGGCATCGAGACACTCAAGCGCCTCAGCAAACCGGGAACCTATGATCAGTTGGAACAGCGATCGGCCGCGCTAGCCGATGGCCTGGGAGAGGCCGCGCGGAAAGCCGGCGTGGCCCTGGCGCAGACCCGCATCGCATCCATGATGTGTGCATTCTTTACGCAGGGACCGGTCGTGGATTGGGCAACAGCCAAGAAATCGGATACAAAAGCCTACGCCAAGTTCTTTCACCAGATGCTGGAGGCGGGAGTCTATCTAGCCCCGTCGCAGTTTGAAGCCGCCTTTATGTCCTTGGCCCACACGCCCCGGGACATCGATCGCACGATCAACGCCGCGCACACGGCATTCAAGAACCTCTGACCTGAGATACAACGGCGGGCGCCGCTCGTCTTTCCCGAAGAATCGTTCCTGGATGCATTTCGTATCAAAACTGATACGAAATGCATCCATTCAGATACAGATCGCGCTCTATTCCCATCATACTCACCCTGCGACTTCAGGGTGATCAAAACAGTTTCCCAGCAAGGCCGCAGCGAACGAGACCCCGAGGCGACATCACATTCTTACCCACCTCCCGAGCCTGCCGAGCCAGGCTCTTGTCCCATGGCGGTACGTTGAGGGGCCAAGCGATGCGAGTACGATGCTGGGGACCGTTTTCAGCATCCTGGGCTATTCGTCGTCGTCCTCGTCGTCCATTTCCAACGCTTCCTGCCGCTTCTGTTCTTCCATGGCGTTGTGCAGGAGCATGCGGACAAACATCGAATAGAGCGAGCCTTTTTCCAACGTCCCGCCGGGTGGAATGGCGATCTTCCCTTCCTTGATCATGCGATCCATCCAGGCCTTCTGATCCGGCGCGATCAAGATGGGCACCTCGACCAGTCCAACCTTTCCAAACATATCCATGAGTTACTCTCCCGTGGTTCGTGTGTCCTTAAAGAGAAGAGCGAATGGCATACGCTCCGCATCCGAGCGGGCATTTGAGCACGCGGTTTTTCGGCTTGTCAACCGAGAGGCCGTTACCATCTGACCCTGGCATGGAGCATGCTCTATCTGGTCTGGAACAACGGAGGACTCTCAGCATGCTGCACCACTTTGTGCCCGACTCCCGCTTTTTGAGCCGGTTGACTCTCCTGTTGCTCGTCGCCTCACCCACCTCAACCGCATTCGCCTTGGAGGAAGAACGCCGCTCGACGCTGCATACCTATACCCCTGCCATCAGAAACGATCCAAGCCCATTCCACTGCACTGACTGCTGGGACCTGAAACCGGATCAACGCTCGTCGCTTCCTCAGCATCAGGCCCAACGATCTCGACGCGGGCATCATGATCGAGGCCTTCGCCCGCACAAAAACCCGTTCGCGAAAAAGTCACATTCGTTCAGTCGAGGATTGAGATCGCTTCCGCGGCATGCCTTGTCGATGGGTGGATTCGAGCGAACCGTGGAACCCTGGCAAGTCCGCACCGTCGACGGCGACACGATCCGCTACGGCACCGATCGTATCCGCATTCGCGGCTACAACGCGCCGGAACTGTCGGAACCGGGCGGACGAGACGCCGCCATTCGGCTGGAGCAGCTGATGCAGGAGAGCACGATCAGCATTGTCCCTCACGGCCACGACGTCTACGGCCGCACCCTGGCCGATGTCTTTGTGAACGGACAAAACGTGGCGGACGTGATGACGGGGGAAGGATTTGGGAAAAAAGGCTAGCAATGGATCACATCTGAAACGCCAAGCAGCACCTATGCCATCGCCCTGGCCCCTTTCTCCCACTGGTAGCTTTGCCTATTGGTGGCAAAGATTCGGTGCAGCACTCGGAGCCGGTGGGCTCATCTATACGGCTCGTGCAGCATATCTCGCTCAGCCCTGCTCTCCACCAAGCGAACTGATGGTCCTGACAGTCCTATGGGGTGTATTACCTCCTCTTTGGAGTTGACCGAGTTCTTCTTCATCTATCCCAGGCATCACTCCACAGAATAATTTGAGCTGCTCAAGCATGGAGCCAAGCCTCATTGGCGATCTGGGCTCCAGTCGCGATCGCCCTTGCTGCCTACTCAACGAATGACTATTTTAAGGTCCCCGGAAGCCCAAAGACATGTGTGTACCAGAAGCGGTAGCCTGGACCCGCGCTAGAATTCGGTTACAAAAACTCACACGTTTAAACATGCGTTCGAGCGGCTGCGGAAGGCGAACAGTATAGCCGTCGATCCCATGAACAGGCCATGCACGTGTTGCAATCGTGTAGAATCCGATTGTCGTCGATAAGAGGCCGACGCGCGAAGAGGAACAAACTCGCTGAAACACGCCACCTCTACTTCCGCGATATCTCGCCATGAAGACGCAATACTATACGGCCACCAGCCTCGACGGGTTCATTGCCACCGAAGACAACTCGCTAGAGTGGCTGTTTCCACTCGGCGACGTGAACGAGACGAGTTATCCCTCATTCATTGCGGATGTCGGAGCCTTGGCCATGGGATCAGCGACCTACGAATGGATGTTGCGTCATACCGACAACATTGCCGCCCAGACCGGCTCGCCATGGCCCTATTCCCAGCCGACATGGGTATTCTCCACCCGTGCACTTCCTCTCGTGCCGAAGGCCGACGTTCGCCTGGCTCGAGGAGATGTTCGACCCATTCATGCTGAAATGAGACAGGCTGCGGGCTCAAAGAATATCTGGATTGTGGGTGGTGGAGATCTCGCCGGGCAATTTTACGATGCCGGGCTACTGGACGAAGTGATCGTTCAAGTCGGTTCTGTCACACTGGGACGCGGCAAACCACTCTTTCCACGCCGCGTCACGAATCCGCCCCTCCGATTAGTATCCGTGCACAAGATCGGACCGGGCTTCGCCGAGTTGCGATATGAGATGCCGAAAGACACGCAAGCCGGTTCGACCTAGTGGTTCCACAGGCCTAGTGACGCTATTCAGTCACGCAGCAACTGCCCCCCAGGCGATGACTATCATCACTCTCATGACTTTTACCTGGAGACAGACATGAACGCGAAGGAGATTGCGAAATTGGCGCAGGCTACCCTCAATGGATCGATGCCCTTTCCTGAGATCGTCGGCAAACTAATCGCCAATGATGTCGAGTACTATCATGTGGACTATGCCCTCGGATCCTTTTCATTCTACAGCGCCACGGGAGCAGTCGTGACCGCACCCCTTGTCTTCGAAGGCCTGCCGCCAATCGCAGAGCACTTCGATGCGGCCGCACTTAAAGCCGCCATTCTCGACAGCCAGCAGCATGGGCAAAAATTTCGCGCTTTTTGTGAGCGCGCCGTCAAGGCAGGAGTGCAGAGTTACTTTGCGTTTCTTCGAGGCAAGCGCGTCATTTATTTCGGCCGCCAAGGCGATCAGCATACCGAGTGGTTTCCAGGCGCGAGGCCAAGCGAGGTAAGCCAGTGATCAAGTCGTCACCACTCTCCCAGGCCCCTATCCCAATGCTTATGAGACTTATGGTGTCATATCTGGTTCTCATCGCATTGCTCCTGGGAGTTGCTGATGCGGAAGCCGCCAGGAAACGCCCTCATGCCGTCCATCGTACCGGTATCGAGCCGCTCAAAAACGGCGAGTGTCCCGACGAACATCCGATCAAAGGCAATTTCACACCCCATAGCGGCGAACGTTGCATCTATCACATGATCGGACAGCGCTTGTATCTTCGCACCAAAGCCGAGCGTTGTTATGCAACCGAAGCCGAAGCAGTAGAGGACGGCTGCCGACGGTCGAAGGTCTGAGATGGGTGAAGAGCGGGGCAGGGTCAGGTATCGGCCACATATGGTCGGACCCGGTGCCGCGTGCGAGTAGCGTCTTTTAATCGCCCGCTCTGCCCCAACAGCTCCAATATGACTTAACGTAAGGTGGGCACACTGGCATGCTCTATCCCACTGAACTTTTCACTCCCCGTCTTATTATCCGACAGTGGCGACCATCCGATTTGGAACCCTTCGCGGCAATGAATGCCGACGCCGAGGTCATGCGTTACTACCCGGAGACCTGGACGAGGGAACAAAGCGATGCGTTTGCTCAACGAGTCATGCGGCTGATCGAGACGCGTGGCTGGGGTTTCTGGGCTGTCGAAGAACGAGCGTCGAACCAGTTCATCGGCTTCGTCGGCTTACATGTTCCATCGGATGATCTACCGTTCTCCCCCTGCGTAGAAGTCGGCTGGCGCCTCGCCAAACATGACTGGGGCTTGGGTTATGCCACGGAGGCCGCACAACGAGCCGTCGCATTCGCCTTTCAGCAACTTCACCTGATGGAACTCGTGGCCTTTACCGCCATCGCCAATCGGAAATCGCGTGCCGTGATGAAGCGTCTCGGGATGCGGCTTGACTCCGAATTCGATCATCCGCAGGTACCTGTCGAATCCGAGCTGCGCCGGCATGTGCTCTATCGCCTTCGCCCGCCGGTGTAACACATCATCTGTCCTTCGGATGGCACACAGTTCGAATTCATCGTACAATCCACCTCCATGAAAACGCCCTTGCTTCGTCTTTGTCCGACAGTTTGTACCCTGTGGCTGCTCACGGCTTGCGTCTCGACTCCTCCACCGGGCGAGATGAAACAGATCGCTGAGCGGAATCGCTGGGAGTTGGCGCACTGGGGTGATCGCTCAGTTCCCTACGGCGATGATGCACAGCCAGTGATCCTTTCGTTCAAGGATGGGCGAGTGTCAGGCCACGCGGGGTGCAATCGGTATGCGGCAGCCATTTCATTTGGCCCTCAAGCCGGCGAGGTCACCGTGTCACGTGGTATGACGACACGCATGGCCTGCGAAACCCGCCGTATGGAGTTTGAAGCGGCATTCATTAAGGCGTTTGAGGCCTCACGACGGTACCGGCTGGATGGCGAACGTCTCTCGTTTGAGAGCGAGGTCGCTCCACCGCTGGAGTTTTACCGCCGGCCATTGGCATGCCGGGAATCGCCTTTTTCTGCCTGCGGCGAGACACACGATCTCCCCGCGCCGCACTGACGCAACCGCTCCCTCGTAGAGGCAACGGCGCGGCCGCTTTTCACTGGCTCTTGCCCGATGAGAAGGTTGTCATCATCGACGGCGACGTCACGACCTGCGCCAACTGAAGGGTTGATCCAACACAGGTCCTTTTGTAAGACTTGCCGTACCATCCAGGAGGATCGTGATGTTCCACGTAGCCTGCCCTGCCTCTTTCCGGCTCGCCTGCTCGTTTGCCCTGTTGCTGCTCTCGCTTGACCCAACCGTTGCCGCTGCGGAACAGCTCAAAGCTGAAGTGCCTGCCCCACAGCGCCAGGCCTGGTGGACAGAACGACATGAACGGACCGTCTCCCGCATCCGCCAGGGTCAGGTCGATCTCTTGTTTATCGGAGATTCGATCACACAGGGCTGGGAGGAGGATGGGCGCCCGTTGTGGGACCAATACTATGCCGGTCGGCGGGCGGTGAACCTCGGCTATAACAGCGACCAGACAGAGAATGTCCTGTGGCGGCTCCAGCACGGGGAGTTGGAGGGGATCTCGCCGAAACTGGCCGTGGTGATGATCGGGACGAACAACAGCGCCATGCGCGAGGACCCTCCCGAGAATACCGCCGCCGGCATTCGGGCCATTCTCACCACCTTGCGAACTCGCTTGCCGGGGACAAAGATCCTGCTCCTGGCGATTTTCCCTCGAGGCCTGACAAATGACGACCCACTTCGCCGCGTCAACGAGGCCGTGAATGAACGGCTGCCGGCCATGGCCGATCAACGCCAGATCTTTTTTCTGAACCTGAACCGCCGCTTTCTCGATGGCGAGGGGCGCTTGTCTGCGGAGATCATGTCCGACGCGCTGCATCCCAGTGAACACGGCTATCAAGTTTGGGCCGAGGGGATGGAGGAAATGGTCACACGCCTCATGAACGAATGAAGACAGCCCTGTAGTCCGCACCCCAGGGCCTGATGTTCACTGAACAGATAGCCATCGATCTGGACGACAACCAGATCGAGCAGTTATGCAATCCCTTGAACTACTCCGCGTAGCTGTTAGCGAGCGGATGCGAACAGCGCGAGGCTGGAGAAACCGGCACAGCGCAGGGTTCTGAAGGCTGGTTTCCGGGGAACGTGGACGGCATATTCCGAGACGTTTCGACGCAGCGCAAGAGAACACTCGTCAGCGTCTCCCACCTATTCAACATTAATCGCATCCGTCTCGTCGTCCGCTGGTCACGATCCCGTCTTTGTCTGCGAAAAATATCAGCCGACAATTCACCCCGCCGTACAATGGCAAGGTGTTGTACTCATCAGCCTGTCCAGGCATGCGGTCGATCGTCATGTCCCACACCATTTCGACGGTGCCGTCTTCTGCTTCTTTCGGATGCAGATTCGGTGGCCCAAGCTCTAAATACAGATCTTCCTTGTGCTTGCCGATCCACCGCGAAATCACATCGTCCCAGGTTTGATAGATTCCTGCGACACCAGGATCTGAGCTGGTCTTGCAGGCACTGACGAGAGGCAGCCACAGGAGGATGGCGAGGAGGGAAAGAGATCTCATCACTGAACAACCAGAGGCTAGGGCTTTTTGTTTTTCTTGTCCTTGGGATTGTCTGAGAAGAGCAACCAGGCCAGCACGACGAAACCGATCGCTACGCCCGTGACCGCCAACCATGTGCCGAGTTTATCCATTAGCTCCTCGTGTGTGGAGGTCCTTGTAACGCAGCCAGGGTGGGTTTGTCGAGCCGCGTCACCTTCAATTGCTCGTCTACCGTCACGAGCTTGGCCGAGCCCTCCACCACAATACGCCCGCTCGTCCGCTCCCGCAACACGTGCGCGAAGGTGAACGACGCCTGACTCGAGTCTACCAACGTCGTGTCGATCACTAAGGTGTCGCCGTACCGCCCGGGCGACCGATAGTCCAATTCGGCATGCACCACAACGAACTGCGTCCCCTGGTCGCGCAACCCCGCAACCGACAGTCCGCGCTCCTCAAGATAGTGCGTCCTGGCCCGTTCAAAATATTTGAGGTAGTTCGCGTAGTACACCACCCCGCCGCAATCGGTGTCCTCGTAGTAGATGCGAATGTCCATCGTCGTTCGTATCTCGTCAGAACCGCTTGATCAGACTTCTGACCTTCTTGGACTCATGGTCAAGTTGCTCCAAACACTCGTCTCGCTGATCGACCGTGATGAATGCGAGGTCGTGAGCGATTTCAACGTGGGTTTCGAATTCAGCACAAGACCCAAGCGCGACATCCGGACATCTGGCCCAACGAGATACGCGTTACGAACGGCGGTCGTCTAGAGACTGAGGACGGGAAACTTCGGCAGCGAGGACTCGCTCACGCCCGTGAGCTTCATCACCACATCGGACAATTGCTGCACCCGTTCGCCTTTGATCGCCTCGAACCCATGACCCAGCACGGCGTGGTTCGCCGCATCGAGCAACGGTTTCATCCGCGGCCAGTCGCGGAGAAACGCCTGCCCCATCTGGTCGCCGAGTCCGGCCAGGGCGCGCCACTGACTCTGGAGCGGCAACTTGTATTTGCCATCGACATCCTCCAGGTAACAGGTCCGGCAGGTCTCCCGCATTGATTCAGGCAATTGCTCCAGCTGCACGTCCCAGCTCTTAATTTTGTACTGCTTGAATAACTGCCGTTGCGCGCAGGCCTCCAACGCGCGGACCAACGCCACCATGGCACGTTCATGATCATGATCCACGTGCGCGCGGCGATGAGCATGGGCCAAGAGGTCGAGCACGACACCTTCCTTGACTTCGGCAGGATCGAGCACCAGCCTCTCTAAAAATCCGCTGTTGGCCTTGATCAAGGGCAACAGTCCTTTCAACCCCGGGGGCCCGCCCCAGATCGACGCCATGTCGAGCGCCTTCACGGAGGTCTTCAGCTTGTCCCAAGCCTGCCGATAGTGAAACTGCTCCCAGAGGCCGTATCCCAGCGCGAGTTCACCCAGCGCGCGATAGAGCGGCTTCTGCCCGCCGCTCACTCGAGCTTCCAACGCATGAAACAGAGTTGCGGCAGCCCTGAACGAGCCTTGGTTGAATGCGTCACTGGCCTCACGGCGAACAACGACCGCCGATTCATCCCAGGGATTGCCCTGAACCCAGCGTTTGGTGAGTCCGTCGATGATGATCGCTTCGCTCTCTTCAGACCCTGCCGCATCAACCAGACTGATGATTCTGGATGTCCAGGGTTGGCTCACTGTCGCGAGCGCGGCGGCCATGGCGGGAGTCGCCCCGGTCAAATCGACGACCACTTCACCCGCGTGTACCGCCCAGGTGCGCAGGAGATCATGAATGGTTCGTGATAACGCCTGATGGCAGGCGATGATGTCCGCCGCATCGGGCGTGACGACCCAATCCCAGCGCTTCGGCATTTGCTGCACGAGCGGCTGCACGGCTTCTTCGACCTGCGTCTTCGCCGATTCCGGCACAAAGAAACACAGCAGTTCCGGCTGCAAGCGGTTGATGACATAGGCCGCGAGCGGCGGCGCATCGGTGAAGGCGAGGATGAGGGCTTTCACGGGAGTATCGGGAGGCATAGTCGGCGGACTATACCATATCCCGCCGTTTCAACGAACGAGGGCTTGCTCACAATTCTTGATGGTGAGGGACAAATGGTTTGTTCGTTGAGGGCAATGACTCGTTCGCTAATGGACGCACGGCGGCAGGAATCCTCTCCGTGGACTGCTTCACCGAGCGCCGCCCCTGTTTCACTGGCAAAGACACCATCCAGTAGTGATTTCTCGCTCCCTCCGTTGAGCGGGATCGTCCGCCGCTCGCTGTTCTTGGACTCGAACCCTTGCGCATGATCTAGCGGGCAATCGCACGACCGATGGTTGCGATCGGGAGCTGTGGCAACGACAAAACGAATGAGCAGAGAGTTTGTACGGGACAGTTGACTTGCCGAATGGAATAGTTGTAGTATGCAAACAATGATGCGGAACGAAGACCAAAAGATCGATGCCAGGCTGAACCGGCTCGCGAGAGCACTGCAGGTGTTTATTGGGGAGATTATGGATGCTCCTATGGACACAGCAGATCATCCTCTGCCCGATATCGAGCTTTCGCCACGTGAGATCAAGGCATTGCTTCTGTTGGGCGATAAAGGAGAGCTGATTATGACCGATCTCGCCACTGCCTTGTCAGCTCCGCTCAGCACCGTGACGAGAATCATCGATCGGCTTGAAAACAAACAGATGGTCGAGCGATTTCGTTCTTTGGAGGACCGGCGGATCGTGATCGTCAAGGAATCTGAGAAAGGCAAGGTGCTGCGCGAGCATTTCCGCCGCAGTCAGCTCGATATAGCCGCTCGGATGCTACAGCCGCTTAGCAATGGCGAACGCGAGATTCTGATCGAATTGCTGGAGAAGCTGACGACGGGCCGACGCCCGCACTAGGGATACTCGCAAACGAGTTCCCTGGTATGCTGAAATCTTGGCTAATAGTTGCACAATGCAATATTTTACCATGCGTAATGAGGTTGTGGTGACATGAACCGCATCGCCCTGCACATGTTGATGGGAGATACCGGCAAATACCTCGGCATTGTCGCCGGCGTCATGTTCGCCTCGTTGCTCCTGGTTCAGCAACTGGCGATGTTTGTCGGAATCATGACTCAAATGTACTCGGGAATTAACGCCGTCAACGCCGAGATCTGGGTCATGGACCCGAAGGTGCGCTTCATCGATGACTCCCAACCGATGACGGATGGGCAGATCGGTCGAGTACGAAGCGTGGAAGGCGTCGCGTGGGCCGTCACCCTCTACAAGGGCTCTGTCCAGGCCAAACTCGAAGACGGCACAAACACCGCGATCGTCCTGTACGGGATTGATGATACGACATTGATTGGTGGCCCCGCAGTGATGACAGCGGGCACGCTCTCGGATGTTCGCCAAAGCGAGGCCGTGGTTGTCGATGCCATCAGCGCCGGTGACAAACTGGCGCATGTGAATCCGGATGGAACCCGAACGCCCTTGAAGCTGGGCGACACGCTGGAACTGAACGATCACCGTGTCGTGGTGGTCGGATTCTGCGAAGTGTCACGTGGCTTTCAATCACAGCCCGTGGTGTATACGACGTACACGCGGGCGTTGTCGATGGTTCCCTCGCAACGTAAAAACCTGTCGTTTATCCTGGCTGCGCCGCAGCAGGGACAATCCGCTGAGAAGGTGGCAGCGCGAATCGGACGGATTACGAGGCTGGCGGCCTACACCTCGCAGCAGTTCATCGAGAAGACGCTGCGGTACTACATCACCGAAACCAGTATTGTGATCAATTTCGGCCTCTCCGTGTTCATCGCCTTCCTAATGGGGACGCTCATCGCCGGCCAAACGTTCTACAACTTCACGATGGACAACCTGCGGCACTTCGGCGCGTTGAAGGCGATGGGCGCCGGAAATCGAACCCTGCTCTCCATGATTTTGACGCAGGCGGCGCTGGTCGGGTTCCTCGGGTATGGCACCGGAACGGGGCTGGCATCCCTCCTAGGCTGGGCCACGCAGGACAGCATGATCACTTTCACATTGCCATGGCAGGTGCTGGCGGCGGCGGGCCTAGCAGTAGTCGGCATTGTTGCGATTTCTTCCGTGATCAGTTTGAGGAAAGTCATGAAGCTCGAACCGGGCATCGTGTTCAGAGGCTGACCCATGGATGCGACAACAACCACACATGCCGTCGAGTGTCACGCGATCAAAAAGGTATTTGGCAGTGGAGCCAGCGAGGTGCGTGCGCTTCGCGGCATCGACCTCACGATTCAGCAGGGCGAAGTGATGATGCTGGTCGGGCCGTCCGGCTGTGGGAAGACGACGCTGATTTCCACGATCGCTGGTGTGCTGGACCCAAGCGAGGGCGAGTGCCTGGTGTTCGGGCAGAACCTCCACCACATGACCGAGGAGGATCGGACGCAGTATCGCGGTCAGCATATCGGCTTTGTGTTTCAGCAATTCAATCTGATCGGATCACTCCCGCTCCGCGAAAATGTCGCGATCCCGCTTCTGATCAACGATATCGGATACGCGGAAGCTCTTCGAAAAGCCGACGAGGCGCTCGAAAAAGTCGGGCTGGGCGATCGCACGATGTCCCGCCCATCGGACATCTCGGGAGGCCAGCAGCAGCGCGTCGCCATCGCCCGCGCAATCGTCCATTCTCCGAACCTGCTGGTGTGTGATGAACCAACCAGCTCGCTGGACCACGTCACCGGGCAACGCATCGTCGAGTTGCTGCGCTCGTTGGCGGCAAGTGAGGGTCGGGCGCTGATCATTGTCACGCACGACACCCGCATCTACCACTTTGCGGATCGGATCGCCCGGATCGACGACGGACAGGTTCAGCAGATCTTTCACTCGTATCAAGACATGGTGGACGCAGAAAGGACGCTGCAATGACTCGCCAATACCTCTTACCGGTCATAGCTGTTTTGGGCGTCGGATTCGGACTGTATATGGTGGCGGCGACGACCAAGCCGCCGCAGCAGTCCAAGCCCGTCGCCGAACCGTCGAAGGCGCCCTTTGCGGCCTACGTTTTCGGTGCGGGATTGATCGAGGCGTCGACCGAGAACGTCAAAGTGGGCAGCCCGACCGGGGGACTGGTCACGACCGTTTATGTGAAGGTCGGCGACCAGGTGAAGAAAGGACAACCGCTGTGGCAACTCGAAGACGGCCCGAAGCGTGCCGAACTGGCCCGTTACGAGGCCGCCGGGGCATCGGCCGAGGCGACGTTGGATAAACTGCGGAAAGGGAATCGGCTCGAAGATATCCGGAAACAGGAGCAGCAACTCGCTCAGGTCAACATCCAACTGGACGATGCGCGGGCGCAGTTAGTGTTGCGCGAAGGGGCGGCCACGGAGGATTTGCGCGCGATCAGCCAAGACGAAGTCAACCAGGCACGCCATGCCGTGCGGCAACGTGAGGCCGCGGTGGCCTATCAGCAAGCTGAGCTGGACCGGCTGAAAACCGGTACGTGGACAGCCGAACTTCGGGTGCAGCAAGCCGCGGTCCGAGAGGTCCGAGCTCAGATTCTTCAGACCAAAGTCGACGTAGAGCGGCTGACCGTCCGTTCACCTCTTGCCGGGGAAGTGCTGCAAGTGAAGATTCATGCCGGGGAATATGCTCCGGCCGCTCAAACCGACGACGCCCTGATGCTCGTGGGCAATAACGAGCTGTTGAACGTTCGCGTGGACGTGGATGAGCAAGATGCCTGGCGCGTGGATCATGCACAGCCTGCGGTCGCCTATCCACGAGGACGAAGTGACCTCAACATTCCGCTCACGTTCGTGCGCGTCGAGCCATACGTCGTTCCGAAGAAATCGCTGACCGGAGCATCCACCGAACGCGTGGACACGCGCGTCTTGCAGGTTGTCTACAGCTTTCGTCAGCGTCATGATTTCTCACTGTACGTCGGCCAACAGATGGATGTGTACATCCAGGCGCAGCCTCTACCGGATCCGGGAGCCCAGGCTCCCCCGGAAGAACGATCACAAGGGGGCAACTCATGAGGACCCACGTACTCACAGCCGTCCTCGTGTCTACGGTGTTGCGTGGATGCGCGGTCGGGCCGGATTATCGTGAACCCGTCGTCAACGCGCCCGCGGCCTTCGTGGAAGCTCCCCGGCAGAACGTCGCCAATGACACGACAGCGCTTGCCGAATGGTGGACGACCTTCCCCGATGAGGAACTCACGTCACTGGTGCAACGAACCATCGCCAATAACTTGGACGTTCAGATAGCGGAGGGCCGGCTCCAGGAAGCGCGCGCGTCTCTTCGCTATACCAGTGCGAATACGCAACTTCCGACCGTGAATCTAGAAGGGAAATATTCGCGCAATAAGATCAGCACCGAGAATCCCGCGATCCCAAAACTCGGTGCCGGGACCCTGATTCCGACGTCCTACAGCTACTTTCAGTCCTTTTTTGACGCCAGTTATGAACTCGATTTGTTCGGCGGCGTGCGACGACAAGTGGAAGCATCCGCGGCGGATGCTCAGTCCTATGAGGACAGCTTACGAAATACGCTCGTCAGCACCATCGCCGAGGTCGCCAAGGATTATCTCCAACTTCGGCAATACCAGGAGCAGTTAGCTGTCGCAAGCGCCACTGAAACGTCACGACGTGACACGTTGAAGATCACGCAGGTCCGCTATAAGGCCGGTCTCGCCACTGATTTGGATGTCGCAAACGCAGCAGCCAGTCTCGCGTCAACCCACGCGTCCATCCCAACCCTCCAAAGCAGCGCCGGCCGGATGATTCGCGCGATCGCCGTGCTTCTGGGCCAGAATCCAGACGACCTCACCGAGGAACTACAGGCGACTCATCGCATCCCGGCCGCGCCGCCTGAAATTCCCGTTGGCCTCCCCTCCGATCTCTTGCGACGCCGTCCTGATATACGGCAAGCAGAGCGCACTTTGGCGGCAGCCACCGCGCGTGTCGGCGTGCAGGTGGCGAAGCTGTTCCCATCCATTAGCTTGACGGCCCAGTACGGAATCCAAGCCGGCAATGTGCTCAGCCTGACGCAGGCGGCCGCCGGCTTCTATACCCTGGGGCCGCAAATCAAATGGGGTCTTCTGAACTATCCAGCCACGAAGGCGAGTATTCGCACATATGAAGCACGGCGCGACCAGCAATATCTGACGTATCAGAAGACCGTCCTCACTGCCTTTCAGGACGTTGAGAATGCGCTGAGCGCCTATGGCAAAGAAAAAGAAGCGTACTCCGCATTGGAGGAAGAAGTCAGGCAATATGACAAAGCCGCAAGCATCGCGATGACCCGATATACCCAAGGCTTGAGCAACTTTCTTGATGTCCTGGACGCACAACGGTCGTTGTATACCGCGCAGGACGCGCTGGTCCAAAGCCGAGCCGCGCTCGCTATTGATCTCATCGCGCTGTACAAGGCGCTCGGCGGCGGTTGGGAACACAATGACCTGGTCGCCCACGCCGTTCAACGGACCAACGTGAAGGAGTGAACGGAGGTCGACGAGTAGATCGGCAGCGGGAGCGACCGTGATATTCCTTAGTTGCGAGATTATCTGATAGCCTACTGCGTAGAGGAGAAATTCCAAAATGATCATCAGAACAGGTCTCACACGTACCGTTTCACTGTATGGTCTCTGGTTAGCCTGGGTGGTATTTCCGGTAGACAAAGCCGTGAGCCAGATCGCGGTTCAGTCCCGCGACATCGTGAACGTACAGTTCCCGGGACCGCCTCAGCCACCGCCGCCAAGACCAGGCGCTCCACCGGTCCCGGCCCCAGGCATCATGCCTGCTCCACCGCCTCCCACATCATCTGGGCCGCCACCGGCTGGTGTGGCGCCAGGCGCCATCCCAACTCCGGCTCCAGGGCTTGCACCTGCCTCGCCAATTCAGCCGCAAACACCCGCACCGGTGCCTCCAGCTCAACCGTCATCACCTTAGATGAGTTAGAATGGCGCCTTTCGTGAATGGTATCCGCTGCCTTCAGCTGAAAGCAGCGGACCCCTGATTGTGATCGTCACAGTGGTAGGCAATCTACGGCGCGAGTCCGATCTGTTTCATGAAGGCGAGATTGTCCCACATCAGCCACTCTTCATCCATAACGCCATCAGTCCAATGTCCAATGGTGACCATCGAGAGCTTGAACGACCGACCGGTCGGAGGAATCATCTTGCCTTCACCAATCGGCATCGGTTTCGTAAACGTGCCCTCCATGACGCCCGTCACCGCCGTCCATTCACCGGAGGCGATTCGAATCGGATGCTCCTTGATCCGCGTATCCGGCGCAAAAACGAACATGCCTTTGAGATCATCAATGTGCGCGTCGATTCCCTTCGTCGTGCGCCCGTCCGGCCAATGCACGACGATGTCTTTCCCATGACTTCGTCCCAACTGCTCCCACTTCTGCCCGCTGTAGACGTTGAAATCCAGATCGTCGAAATTCTCAAGGTTCGCCTGTTCTACCTGATGAACCTGTTTGATTTTGACGATTCGCTTATCGCTCGCGCAGCTCACCACCGTACCGCTCAATATCAATACGGACAGCCCTATCAGAATCCTTCTCATCATGACGCCCCTCTCTTTCATCGCGTTGTACGTCACTCACGCGGTTGACGTTCCACTCCATCAATGACCTTCATCTTCACAAAACAGGGACCGATTCAGCGGTCGAACTCGAATACATCATGTGCGTCAGTCACGACCCGCATACCGGTGATACCGGCTGATTGGATATCTCCGCTCACCAAGTGAAGACGGTCACCCACAACCGCACCGGCCAGTCCATGCCGAGGCATCGGCATCATCGGAAGATTAGTCCAGGTGTTGGTCGCCGGGTCGTACGCTTCCAGCGCACGGAATGCTGCCATCAAATGGCTGTCTTGGTGCTCGCCCCCAGCCACATAGATTTGCCCACTATAGACTGCCCAGGCACCGCCGCTTCGCTCGGTCGGCATGCGAGCTTTCACCAAGCCCCATTGGTCGGTCGCAGGGTCGTATTCCTCAACCACGTTGGTGTTGCTCGCGGTAAAGATAAAGGCACTCCCCAGCCGGCCACCGATGACATAGATTTTATTGTTCACCATGCCAATGGCAGCGTGGTTCCGTGCCGTCGGCATTGAGGACCTGGCAGACCAACGGTTGGTCTGTGGATCATATTCTTCCACGGTATCGACCGACCGATGAGGACGTGTCGGGTATAGAGCAGTTTCACTCGAACCAGGATGCAGGGCTGCCCCGCCGATCACATACATCTTCCCGTTCACCGTAGCCGCCACGGCAGAACCACGTTTTGACGGCATGGGGGTCAACGCCTTCCACGTGTCCTGCGCCGGATCGTATTCCCATGCGTGATTGATCGGCACCCACGCCTGCGGCCCGGAGTCAGGAGGGACAAAACCGCCGAACGCATACAGCTTTCCGTTCAGTTCCGTGAAGGCCACATGGTGCGCCGGCAAAGCCATCGGCTTTTTTTTAGTCCACTTGTCGGCTACCGGATCGTATTCATACACAAGTCCTTGAGGAATCCAGCCTGGCCCGAGGCCGCCGAATACATACAACTTCCCGCTGACTGAAGCCCCAACCAACTCCTCGGACGGCTCAGGAAATAGAGCCCCCTTGATCCATTTGCCCTCTGCTTGTGCTCCCGACGGTGCGATGATCATCAGAACACCAACTATGACCATAGCCATTAAGCCTTGCATACCGAGTCTCCTTTCGTGAGCGGATGCTTGAGTGAGTGACTGGCTAAAGGTTCAATTGCTCTCTGACTACATGGCAAGAGTCATTCCGCTTTCTGCGATTCAGCTGGATAGGCAACAACCAACTGAATGAAAAGAGCATTTAGATAATGCTCGTGCAGCTACGACGATGTTGGCGAAGAGGATGCCGCCACAGTGACGTGAGATCAGCAGATGACGAAGCGGGTCGTCACTCGAGAGGACGGGCAATGCCGAGTTTCTGCATCTTGGACTGAAGGGTCGTTCGCTTGAGGCCCAACCTGACCGCAGCTCCTCTCGGACCCCCGATCACCCATTTCGCTTCGCGTAGAGTGCGCACAATTTGTTCACGTTCAACCTCTTCCAGCGTGATCACCCCGGAAGCGAGATGGTTGTTCACCGGCTGGAGCTCACTGATCGGCACCTGCAAATCCGTTCCTTGTGTGAGAATGACGGACCGCTCGATCAGATTTTCCAACTCCCGGATGTTGCCCGGCCAAGGGTAATGGGACAACACCTCGAGCGTCTCGGCAGGCACGGCCTGGATATTCTTTTTCATGCGCCCCGCATAGTGCTGTGTGAAATAGCGGACGAGGGTGGGAATGTCTTCTTGCCGATCGCGTAAGGGAGGCACGGTGACCGGAAAGACATTCAGTCGATAGTAGAGGTCGCTGCGAAATTGTTTGGCCTCCGCCAGACTCTTGAGATCGCGGTTGGTCGCGGCAATCAGTCGCACGTTCACTCGGATCGTCTTCGTACTACCCAACCGCTCAAACTCCTGTTCTTGCAATACCCGTAGCAGCTTGGACTGTAGCTCTAACGGGATTTCCCCGACCTCATCAAGAAAGATCGTGCCCTTATCGGCCAACTCGAACCTTCCGACCTTCTGCGAAATCGCTCCCGTGAACGCACCTCGTTCATGCCCGAACAATTCGCTCTCTAACAACCCCATGGGAATGGCGGCACAATTCAGTTTGACGAAGGTGCGCTCGCTTCGGCCACTGAGGCGATGGATGGCCCGAGCGATGAGCTCCTTTCCGGTGCCGGTTTCGCCTTGAATCAAGACCGTCGAATCAGTCGGAGCCACAACCTCCACTTGTTTGAGGACCTGTTTGAGGGCATCGCTGTCACCGATGATATCCTCGAACCCATGTTCCAGACGGAGCTCCTCTTCCAGATAGAGCTTCTCCTTCGCCAGTTTGTCTCTGAGTTGGGCAATTTCTTGAAAGGCCAGCGCATTCTCCACAGCGACGGCGACCGGATTCGCCACCTGTTGCAGAAACTCCAGATCGGCTTCGCTATAGGCCTCTTTCTCCAAACTCACAAACCCCATGGCACCCAACCGGCGTGCTGCCGTGGTCAGCGGCACGAAGCAACAGGAGCGGGAGTGGTCTTCCCGCATACAGCGCATGACCTTGGGCCATCGCGTTTCCTCGGCGACATCCGGCACCAGTAACGGCTGTTGAGTGTGCCACACTACTCCGGCCGGGGTTTCATCAATAGGCTCCTCATGCCCGCCGACCAGATCGGCCGGTACATTCGCCTGAACGGTATGCAACCGCATGATGTTCTTGATTGGATCATGCAAGGAGAGCCCAACGAAATTGACTCGCACGACACGAGGAAGACGCTGCGCAAGCTCCCGAAAGAGCTCATCGAGATCTCGATGAACAGAAATGGCCTGCGCCACTTCCAGCAAGGCTTGATAGCGCTCTAGGAGGGTTTCGCAAGGAGAGATGGGCGATCGGTCCATAGCTTTCACAAGTATGGACCATCGCCCGATGCCAGCTCAAGGGGTTGATCAATCGACCTACCTATCGCCGTCTGTGTGTCGTCAGAGCGACTGATGTGTGCCATCGCAGTAGGGCGGCGTTTTGGTGTGCTTACACTGGCACAACGCCACTTCTTTCGTTTCGTCGACCGTAAATTCCAGCGGCTCGAACCCGGTTCCTTCGTGCGACCCATCACAGAACGGTTGGTCCCTCGATCGTCCGCACGCGCACCAGTAATACGTGCCTGCCTCCAAGGTCAGGACTGACGGTTCCTTCGCTGCAATGCGTGGTTGTCCCATGCGTGCACCTCCCTCTGAATAGTTGAGACCGGCTTGCGCGGCTGAGTATACCGCTTCACCACAGACTTCGCACCTCCTCCGCACTGCCCATTTAATCGCTTTTTCCCCTGAGCCTGGCCCTATCCTGCTGCAGGGTCGTGTCTCAAATTGATAGTCATGATCGATCCTCAGGGGCAACACAACAAACAATTTACGAGGCGGCAATATTCTCCCTCTAATTTGTGGTATTTACATTGCTCCGACTTGTACGAATCAGCCATGCGCATGGTTGATTGGCCAAGAGACGTTGCTAAAGAGGAGATTCTGTGCAGCCTGATCCCGTATTCTTTCAAGATCTTGCCATCGTATTCCTTGCAGCTGTCGCAGGTGGCGTGCTCGCTCGACTTACCGGACAGCCATTGATCCTTGGTTATGTGCTGGGCGGAATCGCCATCGGTCCGTTTACCCCGGGACCTACGATCTCGGAATCTCACACGTTTGATCTCTTCGCGGAAATCGGCGTCATTCTCTTGATGTTCTCGATCGGACTTGAGTTTTCCGTGAAGGACCTGATGCGCGTTAAATGGGTTGCTCTCGCCGGTGGACCGCTGGGGATTCTCATGGCCATGGGGTTGGCCGTCGTAACAGGGAACTTGATCGGGTGGTCTATGACCCAAAGCATCGTGATCGGAGCGGTCATTTCCATCGCGAGCACAATGGTACTTGCCCGCATGCTCTTCGATCGGGGCGAACTTCGTTCAAAGCACGGACGGGTGATGATCGGCATCGCGCTGGTCGAAGATGTCGCAGTCGTAGCCATGACCGTGCTCATGCCGGCTCTCGGAGAGTTCGACTCGGGACGATTGCTCGTGATCGGTCAAGCCTTGGCAAAAGCACTGTTGATTCTCGTGCCGGTTGGATACTTGGGCGCCAAAGTCATCCCGCCGATCATGACACACATCGCCAGGACGCAAAACCATGAACTGTTCTTGCTCGTCACCCTAGCCATCAGCCTTGGAACCGCCGCCGTCACGCAGTTGATCGGACTCTCCCTCGCGTTGGGGGCCTTCCTGGCCGGCCTCATTATCAGCGCATCCGAGTATGGGCACGAGACCTTGGCCCGGCTCCTCTCGCTCCGTGACGCGTTCGTTGCGCTCTTCTTCGTGACCATCGGCATCCTGATCGACCCTCGCGTGATCATCGACAATCTTTCTCTCCTTGCCACGATGATCGGCTTGATCGTAATCGGGATGTTCATGATTTGGACTACCGTCGTGCGGCTGTTCGGCTACTCTTGGACCACGGCATTCCTGGTGGGGGTCGGCCTCACTCAAATCGGTGAATTTTCGTTTGTCCTTGTGCAGGTCGCCAAAGCGGAAGGCCACGTCGACAGCGCAGTATACAACGCGACGCTTGCCGCCTCTGTCATTACCATTCTCATGAATGCGGCTCTTGTGAGGTATGTGCCTGGTTGGTTCGTCCGGCGGCGACTCGACCATGACAAGCACGACATGGTACCAGGACATCCGGAAGGCGAACCGCTCCAGCAGCATGTCGTGGTGTGTGGATTTGGACGAGTAGGGAGCTCGCTCGGAAGAGCGTTGGAAGTTTTCAATCTGCCTTATGTCGTCATCGACCGAAATCCGGACACGATTCGCCGACTACAAGGTCGGGGCGTTCCTTGCCTCTATGGCGACGCCTCGCACCGCGAATTGCTGGTGAAGGCCGGAACGGCAGACGCCTCTCTGATTATTGTGGCTTTGCCTGAAATTGAATCCGCTGCCCTCGCAGTCGGTCGCATGCGCAGTCTCAATCCCAACGTTCCGATTTTGGCCCGTGCACATGGATCGGCAGAGGCGGAACGACTCAGTGCCCTTGGAGTAACAGAGGTCATCCAACCGGACGTCGAAACGTCGGCGACACTTATCCGACATGCCTTGGCCTGGTTCGGGGTGCCGAAGGATCGCGTTCTGGACTATGTGGAGCAATACAGACAGTCCATGGAAACAAAGCGGCAGACGAAGTAACCGAGCAGAATGCCCATGACCCAACACAGCGCACCCACACAATACGGTACTGCGTCTTGTAGACCCCGTGGGCCGCTCGGTGCAGTTTCACGCATGCCGGTCTACCGGAAGCCGCAGGACCCTGCTCACCCCCCGCCGTGACAGACGGCCTATTCATGTTTTCACTCCCGTACCGCTACGGCCCATATCGGAGTTGGAGGTCTATGCCAGTCGTGCCCTCTTGCAGAGAGATGCGACTCACAACAACCACATCCTCTTCAACTAGGACCGCGGAGTTTTCGGACGAAGTCAATGTATGAGAACAAGAGCCCTTGAAGCCGAGAGAACTGGTTAGGATCTCCCAGATTACCGTTATCATCAAAGGCCTGATGCGCGCGAGGCACACCCATCATCTCGGGATACACATGGGCTCCGATGACCTCAAACGGCACACGTGTATGCCACAGGCTGCGCACGGCGCCGAGCCCACCGGGCGACGCTCCGATCAATAAAATGGGTTTTCCTTCAAGCGGGGTCGGCTCGGCTCGAGACGCCCAATCGATCGCGTTTTTCAACGTGCCTGGAATGCTTCCATTATACTCGGGGGTGGAGACGACCACACCATCGGCACTCTGAGTACGTCTGATCAATTCAAGACCGCCGGCCGGAATGCCCTCTCGCGATTCAAGATCACCATCATACATCGGCATCTCAAATTCACGAAAATCGGCAAGGTCGACGTCCACATCCGGCACGCTGCGCAAAATATTCGCCGCCTGCCCGATCAACTTTCGGTTGAATGACGCGACGCGCAGAGAGGCCGCAAAGGCCAGTATCTTCATTGTCGGATCCTTTCGATTTCGTTCTACCGTTCAACACACAGTTCCGATGTAGGGATCGATTCCTACGCCGCCAGGCCCCCTTACCTGATCTGAACCCTCCGGCCATCATCCGTCGTCACGCTTCATCGCCCGATTCTGTCTGTGCTTTTTCCCAGAGACGAAATCCTCCGGTGAAGGCATGCTTGTTGTTGCCGAGATGCACGTCTTTCGGCAGTCGCTTGAGTCGTTTAGCATTGCCGCCGCCCAGCACGACGTACTCGACCTGCAGCGCGCGACGAAGGGCTTGCGTCACCTGCCCTACTTGTCGCCGCCATTTTTTCTTGCCGCAGCGCTTCAGCCCGCGCAATCCTACATAGTGTTCATAGGTGCGGCCTTTGCTGTAGGGGAGGTGCGCCAACTCCATCGGAGCGAGTACCCCATCGATCACCAAGGCTGATCCCAAACCAGTGCCGAGACCGAGGAACAACATACGCCCGCCTTGGTAGCTGCCGAGCGCCTGCATCGCCGCATCATTGATGACCCTGACTGGTTTGCCGAACGCTTTCTGAAAATCGATCTCGACCCATCCTTTGCCGAGATGTTCTGGCTCGGCCGCCGGGCGACCGTTCCAAACAGGGCCAGGATATCCAATCGACACCGCATCGTAGGCCCAATCGACCGTGGCACGTTTCACGGCATCGACCATGTCTTTTGCCATCATCGTTGGGCCGGAAGGGATTTTGCGAGGCGTCGAACGTCCAGTTGCCAGCACTTTCACATTGGTTCCGCCCACGTCGATCACAAGGACCTTGCGGTGGTTAGGCGAAGACCCGCTGTCTTGTCTCATTCAATGAGCCTCCATTCTCGACGGTCAAAAAAGGGCGGAGATAGCTGGCTCCGCGGTCGACCGGTCGTTTCCATCGTTGTTATAAAACCTGTCGCGTTGCCACCTGCAGCTCTCCCTTCAAATCAAGCACGTCGTATCGCGTGACCGCACCTTCGCGCCAGAACCGAAGATCAAGCGTAGCCTTGCCGACGCGCAGCTGACGGACCGTGAGGTCCGGCAACCAGGGCGGCAGCAGAGGATTGATATACAGCATTTTCTTCGTTGCCTCGGCGTCCAACCCTAAAATGGCGCGCAGGAAATGAAACACGCTCCCTGCCGCCCAGGCCTGCGGTACGTTCGCTCCCAAATATTGCACCGGGAACGTCCCCGGCTCTCGTTCCGTACCGGCATAGAGTTCCGGTAGACGGTTGAGGAGAAAGTAGCGCCCGGCCTCGCTGATATCGCGGGCAATCATGGCCGCTTCTTCGGCAAACCCATAGCGTTTGAAGCCCATGGCGATGATGCCGTTGTCGTGCGGCCATACCGACCCGTTTTGATAAGAGAACGGGTTATAGGCGGGGTTTCGCTCGGACAGGGTTCGGATGCCCCATCCACTCCACATATCCGGTTCGCGCAACCGCCGCACCACTCGCTCGGCCCGGTCCGGACGGACGATGCCGCTCCAGAGGAGATGACCGGTATTGGACGCGATCGTTTTCACTGGTTTCTTTTCCCCATCCAAGGCATAGGCATAGAAACCGAGATCTTCGCACCAGAACCGCTCTTCAAACCGTTGCTGAAGATCCATAGCCTCTTGTCGGAGTGTCGCCGCCCACGCGGGGTCGCCCAAATACTCCGCCGCCTCGGCGGCCCGTCGCTTCGCGTCGAAGGCATACCCTTGCAACTCGCAGAGGGCCTTCGGCCCTCGCACCAACGAGCCGTCCGCGTAGACGACCGCATCGCCGGCGTCCTTCCATCCCATGTTTTCGTAACCCTTGGCTGAGCGAGTTTGGTACTCCTGAAATCCGTCGCCGTCGCGATCTCCATATTGGTCGATCCAACGCAGGCATCGCTTGACGATCGGAACATAACGAGAAAGGAGCGCATCGTCGCCCAGCCACTTCCAGGCTTCATGCCACGCGATGATATAGAGGATGGTCGCATCGGCGGTCCCGTAGTAGGGCGTATGCGGAATGCGCTTGAAATGCGCCAACTCACCGACCCGTAGCTCGTGAGGCATTTTCCCGGGTTCCGCATCGCGATCTGCATCCATATCGGAGGCCTGAAGCTCAGCCAATCGCCTGAGCGTGCCTCGGGCGAAACCCGGATAGACCGTCATGTTCTGCAGGCTGACGATCAAACTGTCACGGCCGAAGACGCTGACGAACCAAGGGACCCCGGCGGCGGCCAGCAGATCTTCCGAATGTTCCTCGTCGACGGCAAGACGTAACGCGGCCATATCCTCAACCGACTGCCGATACAGCCGATAGAATTCTTCATTCGACGTGGTGATCTGCGTCGTGACCTGCTTCCACTGCGCCAGGCGTTCGGCGGTCCCGGAGTCCTCATGCGCGTGTGCACACTCGCTGGGCGCCCGGCGGACAATCTCGCCTTCCTGAATGTCATATTTACAGCAGGCATGCCAGGTCTCACCCGGCGACAGATCGACTGAAAAGTTGATCCGACCGTTGCCGTAGAGCGCCTTCGAGTCGCAGTGCTCCAGGAGCACCGTCAGGGCCCGTCGAAAGTCGCCGTGCGTATAGCGGGTGATCACCTGTTGATCATCATCCACCCACTTGGTTTCAATATGACCCCGGCGCGTGAGCTCCTTGGCCCTGACTTCAAAGATGTCGGCGAAGTCCGCGCGGATCAGAAGTTCGAGATTGAAGCGAACACGCGTGGTGCTGTAGTTGCGAATATCGATGTCCTCGTGAAGCGCCTCTCCGATGGAGCGGCCCAGCACGAGTCCGAGCGTTCCGGCCGGAATCGTTCCATGCTCCGTTTCGACCTTTGGATTGACGAGGTAGGTGCGCGAGGCATAGTAGGCGATGGCGCCGGAATTGAGCAGAACCCATCGCTTCCCGTCTATGTACAATTGAGACCGGTTGAGGTATCGCGTGTCCCGCGAATAGAACCCCTGGTCGGAGGCCCCCGTGATGGAGCCGTCAAGCTCGGACACCAAGAACGAATGTCCGTGGTTGATTGTCATAACGGGAGGGCCGACCGTGACTTTCGGCGCCATATACTCTACCTCCGGGTTGAGGAGCGACCTTTACTCCGAATAGTCTCGCTTGATTCCGTGGACTCTCCTTTTTCGACCGACTCCCCCGCAAGCTCATAAACCAATACCTTCAGCCAAACCGGTACGCGCGCGGACTTGCATGACAGAGGCAAGTCCTCTTATTGCCCCGATCCGTATAAAACTATAACTTCAACGCCTTGATTGGCGACACCACCGCCGCCGGATTGTTCTTCCATATCGACTCATCAGCGTCAACATACAGTTCCACTTCATTCCCATCGGGATCTTTCAGGTAAAGGCTCTGACTCACGGTGTGATCGCTCATGCCATCTATTGCAATCCCCGCTTGATCCAACTCGTGCTTGGCCTGTCGCAACTCGTCGAGACTGTCCCCGACCTTGATTCCGATATGGTAGAGCCCACGGCGAGGGCCCGGAGGAGGCCCTGGCGCATCCCCGACTTGGATGAGCAATAACTCGTGGTGCGTACGACCGGATGTCAGTGCAGCGGCAGCCCCGTTAAAGATCCGGCCTACTTCCTTAAACCCTAATAAATCTCGGTAGAAGCCGAGCGAACGTTCCAGATTCTTCACATAGAAGACCACATGACCAAGATAATGAGCTTTCATCTTTTTACCTCAATTATCCAAGTGGAATAAGAGCATCGTTTGTCTGCCTTGCTTCATCGGACACAAGAAACAGCGCCATTTCGGCGGCTGAATTCATGTTCATCGTCAACATTCCCTGCCACAGCGACAGATCTGCTTCGACGACACGCCCCAGCGTAAGTCCTCTCACGAGATCGATCAGTGCATTGATCGGGCCGACCCTGTCCATTGTCTTTTCGAGCAGGCGTCGAACAGCTGACTCATCCGTGACACCGGCTGTCGCAACCTGACCCTCTGGATCTCGGACATTCCTCGCGCAGTGCTTGCCGCATTCCGCCATACCAACCATGCAGACCCGTATCCATTCAGATCGGACGAGTGACTCACTCTTCTTCTCCCGTGATGTGATTCCATTCACGGTGCTCCAGTGTCATGACGAGGCATCTCTTGGAGATTCGGCCGACAACTCACGAATGAGAACGCATCCGTCGTTCACCAAGTCCAAGGCGCAAGGCCTCGACGTCCAACTCATGTTCCAATCGGTGCAGAACCTCGTCGCTGATCGTGCCATCATCACGGAGTCGGATCAACGCCGACCGTTCGGCTGCCAAGGTCTCTTCTCTGAGCCGAAGAAGAGCCTCACCCGTTTCCTGCTTACAGTCAGGATCAACATCGGCATCCGAGGCAAAGCGCCGCCGGCGCCGATCATAGTGTGTGTGCAATTGCTCGACATGATCTGGGTTGGGCCATTCCTCTGCACGCAACTCGCCCAATCGATTCAACGCTTCCTTCGCTGCGTGTTCGCGGGCCTGCATCTCTTCCCGCTCTCCCTCCGACCCTCCACGTACTCCCAGAATCCGTATCAACGGAGCCAGGGTCAACCCCTGCAACACCAACGTGGCACAAATCACCGAAAAACTGAGCAGGATAATTTCTTCGCGAAATGGAAAGGGATGGCCGGCGTGGGTCGACACCGGCAGAGCCATGGCACCAGCTAACGTGACAATCCCACGCATGCCGGTCCATCCCACCAAAAATAGATGCCGCCAGGACGGTCGTGGATCCCGCGCACGAAGCGCGGGGCTGAAACAGCGGGAGATCACGGCGGCCATTGGTACCCAGCCCAACCGCACGAGAATAGCCGTCACGCTGATCAATACTCCCCCCACAAGGAGCGACCCAACATGGTCCGGAGGAATGGCAGCCTGCAGCGCTCCCAACTGCAAACCGATGAGGATGAAAATCACGCCGTTTAAAAGAAACACGACTAAATCCCATACGGCGCGCCCCTGGATCCTGGTCGTGGGTGCCACCACGCTGCTGAAATGCTGTCGCAGATACAGACCACCCGCCACACATGAGAGGACGGCCGAAGCATGCAACGATTCTCCTGTGACCCACGCCACATAAGGAGCCAGCAATGTTACCGCGATTTCGGTGAAACTCTCGCCAATCACATGGAGTGCCCATCGCGTCAGCCACCCAACCAAAATCCCGATGGCAACGCCCACCACGACGGCGTAGACAAACTGAACCACGGTCTCGCCCAATGCAAAGCTGCCGCTGACCACCGCGGCCACGGCGGCTCGATAGAGGACTAAGGCCGTCGCGTCATTGACAAGGCTTTCACCTTCCAAAATCGTCACGATCCGCCGCGGCATGCTGAGTCGTTTGCCGATGGCCGTCGCCGACACGGCATCGGGAGGAGAAACAATGGCACCAAGCACGATGGCTTCCGCCCATCCGAACCCCAGGAAGGCATGCGCCGTCGTCGCGACGGCGGCGGTCGTGACGAGGACGAGACCCACGGCCAACAACGAGATCGGACGCAGGTTGTCCCGAAAGTCGCGTAGCGAGGTAAAGTAGGCGGCTGCCCACAAGATCGGCGGCAGGAAAACCAAAAAGACCAAATCAGGATTCAACGTGACGGTCGGCAAACCCGGCACCATGCCCAACACAAGCCCGCCGATGACGAGCAGAATCGGATAGGGGATCAAGATTCTGTGTGCCACAGTCATGAGTGCCAACACGACTGCAAGCAGCAGAATGATAAGTTCAAGCTGGTGGAGGCTGTCCATGTCACGGTCTTATAGTTAATGGAGACAGGTCAAAGCTCCAATGTCCGCTTGGCCATATGGTCTTCGAGATAGAAAGTTTTCATGTCCGTACCTCATGAGAAACATTCCACCTGCTGATGACCCGTGTTTCTCGTTCATACCCAAGCACACTCATTGAAGCAGTCCCGAGAACAAACAGCCGCCCAGCTTCCGGCGGAAGACCAAGCCAACAGGCAGTCAAAATCCTCAGAAGATGCGCATGCCCGAACAGCGCCACATCACCGCCGACCGTCAATGCCCGCTCGATGACTCGTTGGGCGCGACGACCGACTTGCTCGATCGACTCGCCGTTTACAACCGACGCCGTCCAGATCGACCAGTCAGGATGTTCCAACCGGATGTCCGGTGTCGTCTTTCCTTCGTAGATACCGTAATCCCATTCGAGGAGATCATCGGTCAGGTTCGCCGCATCTCCGTAACCGGCCAGTCGGCACGTCTCACGAGCGCGGCGCAGCGGGCTGCAGAGCACCAGGGCAAACTGCCGCCCGGCCAACGATCGACCGACGGCAATAGCCTGTCCCTCACCCGTCGGAGTCAGCGGGACGTCGGTTCGACCCGTATGCCGCTTGGCGGTACTCCATTCCGTTTCGCCGTGCCGGATCAGCCATAGCTCTTGGCGATGCTCGCTCACGTCTTTTCGACAGCCGGCTTACTTGCTGCCCCATGTTCATCCCCGGATCTCACATCAAACGCCAGAATGTGATACGGCTTCCCTGAAAAAGTAAATTCCCCGACATGCGCCATTCCAAGTCCATCCACGTGGACACGGAGAGAATGTGGGTTATCATCGGCGACGAAGGCGACCCCGATGTCATACCGTCCGACGACTTCCTGCTGCAGTGTTTCATACAGTCCACGGAGAATTCCCCGCCCGCGGTAAGACCGATCGATGCAAACCGGCCCATAAATGAAGACACGGGAGGCCGCGAGGACTCGTCCACGATGGTCGATCGCATCGAACCGCCGCATCATGGCGGCAAGGAGGGGAAATGGTCGATTGAATTCACAGCAAGAGGCGCAGAGGTAACCGGCCAGGCGGCCTTCGCTGACGGCGACGATAATCCCGACCTGGCTTGCGATCTCATCGAGTTGCCGGCGTGTAAACTCCACCGACAAAAATCCATCCCGGCGTTCCACATCATCCAGGTTACCGACGAAGTTCGCCGCCTGCACATCGAGAATGGCGGGGATATCCTCAGGCTTTGCCCGTCTGAATTCCATAGTCTCTACCCATTCGAGCGTGCGCCGATCCATTCTCCCCTATCGACTTCCTCCGGCTGATCCGGCATTCAATGTCCGGTCGAGATTGAAGGCGGCGCTGATCAATGCCAAGTGAGTGAACGCTTGAGGGAAATTGCCGAGGGCTTCCCCGCTGGTTCCGATCTCTTCAGCGTACAGCCCGACATGGTTGGCATACCCCAACATCCGCTCGAACAGGAAACGCGCCTCTTCAAGTTTTGCACGATCAACGCGTCCTGCCCGGGCAAGGGCTTCCACCAACCAGAATGTGCACATGTTGAACGTGCCCTCTTTCCCATGCAGGCCGTCTTCTCCTGTTTCGCTGTCATACCGATACACCAACCCATCGGACATCAGCCCCCCGGACCTCGGCGAGCGAGTAATGGCCGCCAACGTCTCGAGCATCCGCGGATCGTTCGGAGAAATAAAAAACACGAGCGGCATGATCAGACTCGCGGCATCCAATGAATCACTCTCGTAATGCTGAACGAAGGCTCGACGCTTCTCGTTCCATCCTCGTTGCATGATCTCATCGTAAATCTGATCGCGCACACGCACCCACCGCGTACGATCAGCAGGGAATGACCGCTTGTCGGCCAAGCGAAGCCCACGATCCATCGCCACCCAGCACATCAACTTGGAATAGACGAACTGCCGACGGCCGCCTCTGGTTTCCCAGATTCCCTCATCCGGCTGCTGCCAGTGATCGCACAACCAGTCGAGCCGATGCCTGATTCTCGTCCACGTGTCGTGGCTGATCGGCATCACATGCTTGTTGTACAGGTAGACCGCATCCAGCAATTCGCCGTAGATATCCAGTTGTACCTGGTTATAGGCGCCGTTCCCGATACGTACCGGCTTCGCGCCACGGTATCCTTCCAGATGATCGAGTGTCTGTTCCGTCAACTCGTGACGTCCGTCGATTCCGTACATGACCTGCAGCGAACCGCCGGCCTCTACCTCCTTGGCACGCGCCGCCAACCATTTCAAAAATTGGTCCGCTTCCTCCGTGAATCCGATTTTCAGGAACCCATAGACAGTGAAGGCCGCATCGCGAATCCAGGTATATCGATAGTCCCAATTGCGGACGCCTTCTGGGGTTTCCGGCAAACTACAGGTCGGCGCAGCGACAATGGCGCCCGTCGGCTCAAACGTCAAAAGCTTCAAACAGAGCGCAGAGCGATGCACCATCTCCCGCCATCGACCGGTATACGTGCATCGAGAGAGCCAGTGCCGCCAATATGTCACGGTACGCTCAAACAATTCATCGGCTTCACCCGAGGACGGCCACGCCCCACAGTGTTCATCCGCTTCAAGAGACCGAAGGACGAACACCGCCGATTGTCCTTCTTGCAGAGCAAAAATCGAGCGGACTCCTCGATCGTCTGGGGTGAGCGTGATATCCGTCGCCAACCCTAGGTTGAGATCCGCCGAATGAAAACTGGCGCCTTGTTTGGTCACGCGTGTGTGATGCGGTGTACGCGCGTAGTTGAAGGCCGGATGGCAGCGGACCTGAAACTCCATACTCCCTTGCATCACACGAACTCGGCGAATGAGTTGATGATGCCACGGGGAATCCGCAGGAAGACCGACCGGCATAAAATCCAGGATCTCGGCGATGCCGTTCGTGGCATGAAAGCGCGTCACGAGCACGTTGGTATCAGGCCAGTAAAGTTGTTTGAGAGAAATGTCGGCGCCGACGGCGGTAATTTCGAATCGGCCGCCCTTTTCATCGTCGAGAATGGCTGCAAACACACTGGGAGAATCGAAATGGGGGAAACACAGCCAGTCGATCGATCCGTTCAAGCCGACCAATGCCGCCGTGCGCATGTTGCCGATGATGCCGTAATTTTGGATCGGCTGGTAACTCATCGCTCCGTTGCTTTCTCCCGCCAAGAAATGTCCGGACCGATCGGTGGACGGGTCAGATCAAACGCCTCTCGGATCTGTCGCTGCCCCCGAACTCCATCGTGATCCACATGTCTCATTCTACTTCGATCGTGACTGTCGCTTCGGCAACCAATCCGCTATGATCGTGATTCGCGGCCACGATCTTGATCTCGTGTGGACCTCTCGCTAG